>VBHP01000032.1:11276-61956 GCA_005881435.1 Chloroflexota bacterium
CGCCAGAGGATCGCGGCCGCACCCTCCGGCGAGATCACCGAGTAAATGGCGTTCTCCAAAGCGACAACGACGTCTCCGACGGCGAGCGCAAGCGCGCCGCCGCTGCCACCTTCGCCGAGGATGATCACAACGACCGGTGTGCGCAGTCGCGTCATCTCCAGCACGTTGCGGGCGATGGCCTCATGCTGCCCGCGCTCCTCCGCCTCGGGCCCAGGGTAGGCGCCTGAGGTGTCGACGAGCGTCACGATCGGAAGCCCGAACTTCTCGGCGAGCCGCATGACCCGGAGCGCCTTGCGATATCCCTCCGGATGCGCCATCCCGAAGTTGCGCTCGATGTTCTCCTCTGTGGTCGAGCCCTTCTGCTGCCCGATCACCGCCACGGGTTTGCCGTCCAAGAGCCCCAAACCCGCGACGACGGCCGGGTCGTCGCGGAACTGCCGATCGCCGTGGAGCTCCTGGAAGTTCGTGAAGACTCGGTTGATGACATCGAGCGCGTGCGGCCGCTTCACGTTCCGCGCGAGTTGCACCGTCTCCCACGGGGTCCGGCGCCGCAGCTGAGCGAGATCGGTCAGTACTCCCTCGAGTGGCTGCGCGCCGTTGCCATTCGGAGATGCGCGGCCGGTCACACGATCCAACATGCTCATCGCTTCGCCTCGCGCGTCGCGCGATAAGTGGCCCGGCGGGCGCCTTGGCGCCTGATGCGGTGCGCTCCCCGCTCCTTGTGCCCAGGGGTAGGGGCCCCTGAGCGCGAAGCGCTCCGGCGCGCTTTTCGGCGCCGGAGCACAGCCGCTCCGCGCAGCCGCATTAGCACGCAGTCGCCGGGAGCGCCCCGCTCGGCGCCAGCGCGCGCCGCAGTCCTGACCAGTGCGCTCCGCACGGCTGCGCTCATAAAGCCCACCGGAGCTCGTGTGGTGGTGGGCGCAGCATCGCCAGGAACGTGGCGACGCGCGCGCGCAGCTCCGCTCGAGGAACGACCTGATCGACGAAGCCGTGCGCCAGCAGGAACTCGGCGCGCTGGAAGCCCTTCGGCAGCTTCTCGCCGATCGTTTCGCTCGTGACACGCGCGCCGGAAAAGCCGATGAGCGCGTTGGGCTCGGCGAGCACGATGTCGCCGACGGCGGCGAAGGACGCCGCGACCCCGCCGGTGGTGGGGTCGGTGACGATCGAAACATACGGGATGCCGGCGTCGGAGATGCGTGCCAGGACGGCATTCACCTTCACCATCTGCATTAGTGAAAGGATGCCTTCCTGCATCCGCGCGCCACCGGATGCGGACACAACGATGAACGGCAGGCGTTCGGCCAGCGCGTGCTCGCCGGCACGCGCCAGCTTCTCGCCCACGACCGATCCCATGCTGCCGCCCATGAAACCGAAGTCGATCGCGGCGATGACCACGGCCCAATCTTCCAGCCGGCCGGTGCCCCACACCGCGGCATCCTTCAGTCCGGTCTTGGCCTGCGCCTGCGCCAACCGTTCGACGTATGGCTTGGAATCGACGAACTGCAGGGGATCGCCACCGACGACGTCGGCGTCGTGCTCGTCGAAAGAGCGCTTATCCAGCAGCTGCTCGATGCGGTCGCGGGCGCCGATGCGGAAGTGGTGTCCGCACTTCATACAGACGGACAGGTTCCGTTCGAGCTGCTTGTTGAAGAGCATCTCACCACACGTCGGACACTTCGTCCACATCTGCGATGGGAACTCTTTGCGTCGAACGAACGGGATCCGCAGCCGCACCTAATCCTCCTTGAAGAAGCCCAACGCGACCACGCCTGGTCCGACGTGTGTCGCGAGCACCGGCCCGGCGTCCTGCTCGTGGTACTCCACGCAATGGAACGTACGCCTGGCCCACTCGCCGAGCTCGCGGGCGTCTTGCGGCGCGTTCGTATGCAGCACGTATGCCTGCGCACGAGAGCCCGCCGGGAGCTCGGCCAGGATGAGCTCACGGAGACGTTGCAATCCACGCGAGCGCGTACGGATCCGATCGATCATCTGCGGCTCGCCGCCGGCGAACCGGATGATCGGCTTGATCTGCAGGAGCGAGCCGATGAGCACGCGGATCGCCGGCACCCTACCGCTGCGCTTGATGAAATCCAGCGTGTCGATGTAGGCGATGAGCCGGACCCGCTCCGCCAGCTTTCGCGCCAGCGCCTCAGCCTCCTCCAGGGACGCTCCCTTCTGCCGGGCCCGCGCGCAAGCCATGACGATGAGCCCCATGCCGCCCGAGACACTGCGCGAGTCTACGTTCGCGAAGCGACCCGGCATCGAATGCGATGCCGTGGCCATCGTCGCGTGCGTGCCCGATCGCGTCGCGTCGACCGTGATCACGAGCACGTCCTTCGCGTACTTGAGCGCCGCTTCGTACGCGTCACGAATGTCCCCGAGCGACGGCTGAGAGGTGCTGGGGTGCTCCTTGCGCGTGCGGATGAGGTCGTAGAACTGAGCGTCGCTGAGGTCGACGCCGGGAGTGGAGGAGTCCATGCCGAAGCTGATGTGATCGTGGGCGATCGCCACCTGCTCGGATGCGAGAAAACCGGGCGGCAGTGTCACGCTGCCGTCGGTGACGATCGCGAAGCGACTCATCTCGGTCGGATGCTGACGTCGCCCGCCAGCACGCGCTCCAGCGCTCCGTGGTGGCGGACGAGCAGCGCGCCGTCGGCGTCGACATCGACGGCCTCGGCCTCGAATCGCCGCCCGCCGTCCTCGACGAGCACCCGACGACCCAGGGTGGCGGACGCCGCGCGCCACTCCGACATCGCGGCGGTGCGCGCCGAGGCATCCGCGTCCAACAGACGCTCGAGCTCGACGGCGAGGTGGGCCAGCAACGCGAGGCGATCGACGTCGTAGCCTTCGCGCGCGAACGAGGTCACCTCGGTCCGCACCTCCTCCGGATGCTCGCGAGTGTGGATGTCGATCCCGGTACCGAGAACGAGCCAGTCCCCTGCCGTCATGCTCGCGAGCACGCCCGCCGTCTTGCGACCACCCAGGAGCAGGTCGTTCGGCCATTTTACCGACAGCTTTTCGACGCCCAACGATGTCGCGGCGCGCATCAGCGCGACCGAAGACAACACGGCGAACAGCGGCGCCACGGCGCTGTCGATGCGCAGGATCCAGCTCGCGAGAAGCTGTGTGCCCGGTCCTCCCAGACCCCATGAACGACCGCGCCGTCCTCGTCCCGCGGTCTGATGGTCTGCGACGACCACGGTGCCGTCGACGGGCTCGGCGCGTACGAGCTCTTCGCCGCGCGCCATCGTGGTCGGTAGCACCTCGTGGTACTCGATCGCTCGGCCGACGCGTCGCGACTCGAGTGCCGAGATGAAGGCGCCGCGGACGGCGCGATCGGACAGCAGCGCCAGACGATCGCTCAGCGCGACCGCACGATCACGACATAGATGATCGCCAGCGCGAGGGCGGCCCCGAGCCCTTGACCCAACAGCTCTGTCGCCGACAGAGCGGCGCCACTACGCTGCAGGAGCACCAGCGCCAGCCCGAAGCCGACGATGGACGCAGCCGCGATCACGCCGATCTTCGCGTTCGCGAGCCGTGCCTCGTAGCCGCCACCGCGGAGTCGGAACGAGATCAGGAACGTGGTGCCTCCCACTGCCAGCAGGACGATTGGCAGCACAGCGAGGGCGAGCCGCTGTGAACCTTCCGGCAGTGCGATGGCGACAACAGACGTGATCATCAGCGCGACCGTCACGGCGATGAATGCGTCTTTGGCCGCCGCGGTCTGGATCTCCCGGGTGCGCTCGTCGCTCGCGCGACGATTCAGCTCGATAAGTTGATTCCACCACGCAGGCGCGCGCATCAGCGTCCTCCTCGGGCCGGCACGATCCGTTGTCGTCGGCGCGCGAGTTCGCTATACGCGCCGTTGCTCAACGCGAAGAGCTGATCGAACGGGACCTCCAGAACCACCGACAGCCGCAACGCCAGAACGGTCGAAGGGCTGTAGTCGCCGCCCTCGATCGCGACGATCGTCTGGCGGCTCACGGCGACGCTTTCCGCAAGCTGCTCTTGCGTGAGGCCCGCGGCCATGCGTTCCAGCGCGACTCGGTTCGTCAGCTCGGGCTTCAGCCTGCCCACCCTGACAAGTCTACTTGACAGAGTCAAGTGGGGGTCAGGGCAGCGTCTGGACCGGACCCGGCAGCTTGAGATCGGCGTCGGTGACGGTCGTGCTCACGTCGCTGGCCTCCATCGTGAACTCGCCGCTCGCTGAGCTGAAGTGCGAGTACAGCGGAAGGCCCTGCTCGCTGTAACACAATGTGCCCTGGCCATATTCGGCGCTGACATCGTTCACCTCGAAGCATTGGGCGCTGACGCCGGCGATCACCCGCGCCGCCACGACGGTCGACGTGAACCGTTCGGGATGGTCGCGAGCCAGCTGCTGGATCTGCGCGCTGGCGGTCTGCTGCATCTCGGCCGCGGACGCGATCTTGACGCACGACGGCGTCGGCTGCGCCCCCGAGCTGCAGATGAAGATGCCATCTTTCAAGTAGAAGAACGACGAGGCTCCACCAAGCGGAGAAGCGAAATCCCAGCGCATGTCCGGCGGGCGCACGTAGGTCGTCAGCTCGACGGTCTGCGTTTGCTCGTTCTGCGTCACGCGGTAGACGTACTTGATCTTGTACGAGGAGGACGCGCCGGCTCGAACGATCTCGGCGAAGATCGGGCCGGGAGCTCGCGTCGGCGATTCCGCCGCGAGGGTCGGCGCGCTCGCCGTTGGCGACGACGGCGTGGCTGTCGCCCCGGTCCCGCCGCAGGCGGCGAGAAGCAGCGCAACGCCGAGCAGCCGCATCCTCACCGTCGAAAACTAACGCGCGGTCAGGATGATCGGCACGCGCGCCTCGTCGTCGACGCTTCCGTCCTTCGCGCTGAAGCTCACGAGCGAAAGATACGCGTACGTATCGCCCGTCACGGTGAACGTGACCGTGAAGGAGAACGTCCCGCGGGCCGGAGCGCCTGGTGATGCTTGACCCGTCCCTTTCGTCAGCTCCTTGCCGGCGAGGTCGACGAGCTTCCAGGAGAACCCGCCCTCGAACAGGCTGGCCGCGCCGCTCACCGTCAATGGCGAGGTGACGACGGCGAAGGCGCGGGGTTGGTCGACCGTGATCGAGCCGCGCGGTGAGGTGTATCCGGCCGGTGCCGGCGTGGGCGTGGGAGACGGTGTCGGCGTTGGTGTCGGTGTCGGAGACGCAGTGGCGGTGACCGACGGCCGCGAGGTCGCGGTCGTCGTCACCGGTGTCGGCGTGGTGGCTGTCGGTGGTGTGCACGCGACCGAGGAGAGCGCGAGCAACGCCGCGAGCGTGATCAGCATTCGATAACCCACTTCTGTTCCCTCTCTACTCAGTGGACTCGTGGCGCCGCGCTTGCGCACCGATGCCACGAACGCGCATGACCTGTGCCGTTCCGGCCCAACTCTCCTCCTCGGCGACGGCGTTCATCGCCGCGGCGACTCGCGGCGCGAGCCGCGCCGGCGCGATCGCGAGCACGGCGGGTCCAGCGCCGGACAGCACTGCACCGAACGCACCCGCTGCGCGCGCCGCCCGGGCAATGAAGTCGAGCGCCGGAACGAGTCGCAACCGGGCCGGCTCATGCAGACGATCGTGCATCGCCAGGCGCAGGAGCGTTCCGTCTTTCTTCAGCACCGCGGCGACGAAAATCGCGGTGCGCGCGAGATTGAATACCGCGTCGGCTCTCGCGACGCGCCGAGGCAGGATGCGGCGCGCCTGGCGCGTCGACAACTGACGGCCCGGCACGAAGATGACGGCCCGCCACGCGCGCGGGAACTCCAGGCTCGTCGCCACCGGTCCCTCGGGCGACGGCGCCGCGATGGTGAATCCCCCGAACAACGCCGCCGCTACGTTGTCGGCGTGACCTTCGACGCCGGCCGCCGTGCGGAGCAAGCTCTGGCGGTCGAGCGGCCGGCCCAGGACCTCGTTCGCCGCGACACATCCGGCGACGATGGCGGCGGCGCTCGATCCAAGACCCCGCGCGATAGGGATCTCCGAGCGTTGGACCACGTGCAGGCCCTGCAGCTGCTCCTTCGCGGCTTTCGCCGTCGCACGCGCAGCGATCACCACGAGGTTCGAGCTGCCGCTCGGAACGCCGTCGCCGTGGCCCTCGACACGCACCTCGTATCCCCGGCCGGGGCGCACATCGAACTCGGCGAGCAGCGGCAGCGCCAGGGCGAACGCGTCGAAGCCAGGGCCGAGGTTCGCGCTCGTGGCCGGGACGCGAACGCGAAATTCCACTGGTTACACCACGGCCGAGGCGAAGACACGATCGCGCACCGCGGCGGCGGTCGCGGCGACGCGCTCGGGTGCGCGCGCCAGACGCCGAGCGGCATCGGGGTCCTTGAGTCCGCTGCCGGTGAGCACGCACACCACCACCTCGGCGCCTTCGAGGACACCGGTCGCGGCGCGCTTCAACAAGCCCGCGACGGATGCCGCCGAGGCGGGCTCGCAAAAGATCCCTTCCCGCGAAGCGAGCAGCGCGTACGCCGCGAGTATCTCTTCGTCGCTGACGGCTTCGATCGCGCCGCGCGATTCATCGCGCGCGCGCAGCGCGCCCTCCCAGGAGGCCGGGTTGCCGATGCGGATCGCGGTCGCCACCGTGTCCGGCCGTTCGACGCGCCGGCCCTCGACGATCGGCGCCGCCCCGGCGGCTTGGAAACCCCACATCCGTGGACGCCGCCTCGCCATTCGCGCCTCCGTGGCCTCGCGAAAGCCCTTCCAGTAGGCGGTGATGTTGCCGGCGTTGCCGACCGGGATACACAGGGCCTCGGGCGCGTCGCCAAGCGCCTCGCAGATCTCGAAGGCTGCGGTCTTCTGACCCTCGATCCGATGTGGGTTGACGCTGTTCACCAGCGCCGCGACCCCGTCGGCCGCCAGCTCCCGCGCGACGCGAAGGGCGTCGTCGAAGGAACCCTGCAGCGACAGGACACGAGCGCCGAAGACCTCAGCCTGCGCCAGCTTTCCGAGAGCGACCTGGCCCTCGGGGAGCAAGACGACGCAACGGAGGCCGGCGCGCGCGGCGTATGCGGCCGCGGATGCCGCGGTGTTCCCTGTCGAGGCGCACAACACCGCTCGCGCACCGCCCTCGACGGCCTTCGCGACGGCGACCACCATGCCGCGGTCCTTGAACGAGCCGGTCGGATTCTGCCCCTCCACCTTGAGCCACACCTGCGCGATGCCGGTGCGCGCCTCGAGAGCAGGCGCCCGAACCAACGGCGTATCACCTTCGCCGAGCGTCAGTCGTGGTGTCGAGGCCGTGATCGGGAGGTGCGCCGCATAGCGCTCGATGAGCGGCCGCGGAAGCACGGGTGGGGAGTATATGTCCAGCCCTACCAGACGTAGACGCGCGGTTAGCATGCTCGACGATGCCACGTGACACGGAGCGGACCCTTCGCATCTCGACGCTCACACTCGCGGTCGTTGCGCTGTCGCTGTGGATCTTCGCGACGGTGGAGCAGCTCTTCGAGCGCGTCGCCGACGTCGTGCTGGTCTTTGTGTTCGCGTGGGCGCTGGCGTATCTCCTCGCCCCCGCGGTGATGTGGCTGGAGCGGCGCGCGCACCTCGGCCGCCTGTCCGCGGTGCTGATCGTCTACGCCGGAATGGTGGTCGGTCTGGCGATCGCCCTCGCGCTCGTCGTTCCGGTCATCGTGACGCAGCTCTCCGGCCTGGTCACAAACGCGCCGCAGTACGGTGAGGCGCTGGCGGGGCGCGTCCTGCAGCTGCAGCGCGACCTGACGTCGCGCGGCATCAACGTCGACCTGGCCACCATCTACGCCGCGATTCCCGAGCGGCTGGCGGCAATGGCCGCCGCGATCGCGTCGCAATCGGTCGCACTCGTCGGCGCCACCCTGACGCTGCTGTTCGACGTGACCCTGGTCGCGATCGTCGCCTTCTTCATGCTCATCGACGGCGAGCGGCTGTGGCTGGACCTCCTGTCGGCGCTTCCGGCGGACCTCCGCAGTGAGGCCGAGCTGCTGCGGTACAGCGCGGACCGCTCGTTCGGCGGATTCTTGCGCGGCCAGCTGATCCTCGGCTTCGCCTACGGCGTGATCGTGCTGATCGCGTTCCTCATTCTCGGATTGCCCTTCGCGGTGCTGCTGGCGGTGTCGTCAGGCCTGCTGATGGTCATCCCGTTCTTCGGCGCGATCATCGCCACGTTCCCACCGGTACTGGTGGCGCTGACGCAGAGCCTCGAGCTCGCAGTGGGGACGTTCATCGCGGTCGCAGTGATTCAGAACGTGATGACGAACTTCGTCGGCCCGCGCCTGATGGCGCAGACGGTCGGCATCCATCCGTTGCTCGTGTTCGCGGCGTTGCTTGTGGGCGCACGCGTCGCCGGCCTCTGGGGAGTATTCCTGGCGCTGCCGATCGCCGGGATCCTGAACGTCTTCGCGCGATACGCCCTGGAAGTCGCCTCGGGCCGGCGCGCGCGCACCGAGGCCTCGCGCATGTTGTCGGAGCGGGAGCAGCGCCGAGCACGCCGGTGACGCCGAACATCCTCGTCACGAACGACGACGGCGTCGACAGCGACGCGCTTCCACCGCTGGCGCGAGCGCTATCGAAGATCGGCTCGGTCCACGTCATCGCTCCGGAGCGGAACTGGAGCGGAGCCGGACACAGCATCACGCTGTACCGTCCGGTCCGCTGTCGCCCGACGCGGCTCGACGATGGGCGCGAGGCGTTCATGACCGATGGCAGTCCGACGGACTGTGTCCGTCTGGCCGTGCTGGGCTTTCTGAAAGTGCGGCCCGACCTGGTCGTGGCCGGAATCAACACCGGCGCGAACCTCGGCGACGACATCACGTATTCCGGCACGGTCGCCGCGGCGATGGAAGGATTGCTGTCCAGCATCCCGTCGGTCGCGATCTCGGTCGGCGCATTCGGCGCGGATGTCGATTTCGTTCCGGCCGCGGCGTTCGCATCGCTCCTCGCGAGGAACGTGCTGGCCAATGCCCTGCCGAGTGAAGTCTTGCTCAACGTCAATGTTCCGGCGCTGCCGCTGGCGCAGATCAGAGGGGTGGCGGTCACCCGTCTCGGAAAGCGGCTCTATCAGGATCAGCTCATCGAGCGGCTGGATCCGTACGGCCAGCCGTATTACTGGCTGGGGGGTCCGGCGGCCGTCGCGGCGGCCGAGCCCGGAACGGACCTCGCGGCAATGGCCGAAGGCAAGATCAGCGTCACGCCGGTGCATCTGGACCTGACCTCGCCGAAGCTCATCGACGAGGTCCGGCGATGGAGCTGGGAGTGGCCGCCGAAAGAGATCGCCGGCTAGAAGCGGAGCGCGCCGGTGAGCGTGGTGACGGTGGCGTAGCCGCTGACGCGCGCGCGGCGCAGCGTGTACCGCCAGTCCGCGGATTGCGCTGAGCCACCACCTTTCAGGAAGGCGGCGAGGTAGCCGTTCGCCGCGAGGCCCTGGATGGCGGTGGCGTTGTAGTCGCCCGACGGATAGGCGAAGAACCGGACGTCGTGTCCGAGCTGCTGCGCGAGCGTTGCCCGTGCCTGTCCCATCTGATATGCGAGTCCCGACAGCGAGAAGGTCGACATCGGTTTGTGATCCATGGCGTGGGACTCGATGTCCATGCCACTGGCATCGAGCTCGCGCACCTGATCCCAGCTCATGTATCCCGGCCGTCCGATGAGGTTGCAGGTCACGAAGAAAGTGCCGCTGAAGCCGTACTTCTTCAGTAGCGGCAGCGCGTTGGTGTAGGCGTCGGCGTAGCCGTCGTCGAAGGTCAGGACGATCGGCTTCGCCGGCAGCGCCGGGCCGCCGTTCAGCGCGTTCCACAGCGCTGGCACGCTCACCGTCTCGTATCCCTGCGCCCGCAAGTACGCCAGGTGCTGCTCGAAGAGATCCGGCGGCACGCGCAGGTCGATGGCAAAGCGGTCTGCGGCCTGATTCGGCGGGACCGCGGAGATGTAGTGGTACATCAGCACCGGCACATGCAGGACGCGGGCGGTCCGCTCCGTCGGCGCCACCGGTATCGACGCACCGGGCGATGCGGGCGCCGGGGTTGGCGTGGGCGTCGCCGTCGGTACCGCCTCGAGGGGCAGTTGCATCTCGGTGACGACCGCGGTCGCATCGCTGGCCGACTCCGGTAGCGACAGCGGAGCGCTCGTTCGCGACACGCTCGGGCTCTGCGGCGCTGATGCGCCGGTCGTGGGCTCCGCGCGCGAGGCCGCCGCAAAACCATTGGCGCTGACGCCGACCGCCATCGCGGCGGCGATCAGAAATGCGAGCACCGGCAGGCGCTTGATAATTACTTCCACTTCCCGCTCGTTAAGCAGTCTAGGGGGCTAGCTGGCGGAACGGCCCGCACGCGTTATTGGTACTTCCGGCACGATCGCTGCCACGCCGTCGTGCCAGTACACCCTCGCCGGAACGCCGAACACGTTCGCCAGCAGGCCCGCAGTGACCACCTCGGGGCCCAGACCGTCGGCAACGACGCGACCGACATTGAGAACGACGAGACGCTCGAAGTGCGATGCCGCGAGCGCGAGGTCGTGCATCACAGCGATCACGGTGATTCCCCGAGATGCCGCGAGCGCGCGGACCAGCGCCAGGATGCGGAGCTCGTGCTTCACGTCGAGATGCGTGGTCGGCTCGTCGAGCAACAGGATCGCGGACTCTTGCGCCAGCGCCATCGCGAGCAGCACGCGCTGCCGCTCGCCGCCGGAAAGCTCGGCGAACGGACGCTCGGCGAGCGAGGCGGCGTCCACTTCATCCAGCGCGCGATCGACCGCGACGCGGTCGGCGCGTGACTGGCTTCCAAAGAAGCCGACGTGCGGCGTGCGTCCCAGCGCTGCCACCTCGCGGGCGCTGAACGCGAATGGCAGCACGAACGTTTGCGGGACCATCGCGATTCGGCGAGCGCGCTCGCGGCGATCGATGCCGGCGAGATCGCGGCCGTCGAGCAGCGCGACTCCGGCTCGCGGCGCGAGGAGGCCGGCGAGCGTCTTGAGCAACGTCGTTTTGCCCGAGCCGTTCGGCCCTACGAGCGCGACGCATTCGCGACGTTCGACCGCCAGATCGACGCCGCGCAGCGCCAGCAACGGACCGTAGCCGGCCTGCAGGCTGCGGAGCTCGACCACGCTCATAAGCGGTACCCGGCGCGATGTCGCCACAGCAGCGCGAAGAAGAACGGTCCGCCGATGAGGCCGGTGACGACACCCACCGGCAGCTCCGTCGGCGCCAGGGCGATCCGCGCCAGCAGATCGGCGGCGACGAGGAACGCCGCACCGGTGAGCGCGGCGGCGGGGATGAGCCGCGCGTGGCCCGGACCGAGCACGGCGCGCACCAGATGCGGCGCGACGAGCCCGACGAATCCGACCAGACCCGCCAGCGACACGGCCGCAGCCGCGAGCAACGCCGACGTCGCCAGCACCAGCCGCTTCGTCCCTTCGACGTCGACGCCCAGCGTCGCGGCGACGTCGTCGCCCAGGGAGAACGCATCGAGACGGTGCGCCACGGCGATCGCGACCGCGAGCGCCGCGCCGACGAGCACCGCGGCCACGGCGAGCTGGGCCCAGCTGATCACCGAAACACCGCCGACGAGCAGCCCGAGCAGCGTCGAGAGCCGGAGCTGCAGCCTGTCGCCCGCGACCTCGAGCAAGGTGATCAGAGAGCCGGCCACCGCGGAGAGCACCACGCCCGCGAGCAACAGCGTCACGACCGGCGTCTCGGCGCCGACTCGGGCAAGCCGCCACACCAGCACGACAGAAAGGAGTGCGCCGGCGAATGCCAGCGCCGGAACCGCGAACAAACCCAGCGCGCCGCCGAACAGCAGTCCGACCACGGCCCCAAGCGCGCCGCCGGCGGATGTGCCGAGGACGTACGGGTCGGCGAGCGGATTGCGGAGCAGGCCCTGCAGCAGCGCTCCGGCGCCGGCGAGCGCCGCACCGACGAGCCCGGCGCCGAGCACGCGGGGAAGTCGCAGCCCGAGGATGATCGCCGTCTCCGTCGGATCGCCGCGCCCGGCGAGCGACGCGACAACTCGATCCGGTGGGATCGCGACCGCGCCGTACGCGATGCCGAACACGATCGCGAGACAGACCACGGCCGCGAGCGCAGCCAGCGCGATCGCGAGCGGCACTCGCGTCACGGTGTCGCCGCCAGGATCTGGTAATACGCCTCGGCCGCCTGCGGCAGGCGCGGTCCCGGGCGATTCAGCAACGAGCCCTCGACCTTGACGATGCGCTTGTTTTTCACCGCGGTGATGACGGACCAGCCCGGCCGCGCCGCGATCTGCTCCGCCGTGACGCCGAACGAGCCGAACACGATGACCTGAGGATCGGCGCGGACGATCTCTTCGGGTGAGAGCTGCGGGTACTGCGAGCCGGCGCTCGCGGCGATGTTGATGCCGCCGGCGATGCCGATGAGGTCGTCGATGAACGACCCTGGGCCGACGGTGAACAGCTTGTTCGGATCGCTGGCGTCGACCTCGTGGTAGACGCGCTTCTTCGGCAGCGTCGCCGCCTTCGTTCGTACGGCGTCGAGGCCGCTCTGCACTGTGTTTGCCAGCGCGTCGCCGTCCGCGCCGATGGCGCGCCCCAGGAGGATCGCCGTTCTGGCCACATCCCCCGCGCCTTGCGGATTCACGATGAGCACGGCGATCCCCTGCGCGCCGATGCTCTGGAGGGATCCGTCGGAGATCTGCACGCTCACGACAAGGTCCGGCCGGAGCGAGACGATCTTTTCGACGTTCGGCTTGACGCCGCCGACCTTCTCCTTGTCTTTGGCGGCGGCGGGCTCATCGGAAAAGTCGTCGACACCGACGATGCGGTCCGCCGCATTCAGAGCGAACAGAAACTCGGTGTTCGAAGGTCCGATGGACACGATCCGATCGGGGCGCTTGGCGATGGTGACGGACTTGTTCTGAAAATCGGTGACGGTCACGGGGAACGAGATCGGCGCGACGGTCGCGGACCTGCTCGCGGAAGGCAAGAGGGAAGCGGGACTGCCGCCACATGCGGCGAGGACGATGAGAAGGACAGCGAAGATGCTGCGTCGCATCGGTATCCCCTTTCTCGCGAAGGCGGAGTGACCAGCGCTGCATTCGAAGGCGACCCGACTCTGCGCATCTCGCGCATCACGGTGGCGGGACCGTGCCGGAATCTCACCGGCTTCGCTTCGAAGAGCGGTTATTCAGTTGGCGCGTGGAGTATATGACGCGACCTGGCGGACGGACGCGGCCGGCGCCGCAGCGACACGATCCGACTGCAGCACCGAGGCGAGCACCTCGACACCCTCGATCAGCCGCGGACCCGGACGGCTGAAGTACGACGCGCCGTCGACGGCGTAGATGCGTCCCGCGCGCGCGGCCGCGAGCGCCGCCCAGTCGTCGCGCGAGAGGAGGAGCTCGGCCTCGGCGGTTGCCCGCTCCACGCCGAAGCCACATGGCATGAGCACGATGAAATCGGGATCCGCGCGGCGAAGCTCCGCGAACTCGATCTCTCGCGAGCGCTCGCGCGCGCGGCCGAGGACGTCCTCGCCACCCGCCAGTGCGACCTGCTCCGGCACCCAGTGACCGCCGTTGAACAGCGGATCGAGCCACTCCAGACACGCGACGCGGGGACGCGACACCCCGTCGACAGCGCAGCGGATCGCTTCGAGGCGGATCCGAAGCGACGTGGCGAGGGCCGCGCCACGCTCCTCGACGCCGAGTGCCACGGCTAAGCGCGCGAGATCATCGAACATCCCATCCAGCGACGTGGCTTCCAGCGGGACGATGCGAGCGCGCATTGCGGCGGGCAGGGACTCGAGGGTCACAGCGCAGACCGCGCACAGCGTCTGTCCGACGATGACCTCGGGGTCAGCGGCGCGCAGCGCCTCGCCGTCGAGGTGAAAGGTGCTCTCGCCGACCGCCGCGGCCCGGCGTACGGCCGCGTCGATGGCGCCGCTCGATGCTCCGGCGGCGATCGTCGATCGCGTTACACGCGGTAGCGCTCGCACCTCGGGCGGGAAATCGCAATCGTGGGTGACGGCGACGAGCCACGAACCCAGACCCAGCGCCGCGACCATCTCCGTGCCTGCCGGCACGAGCGACACGACACGCACCTCCGTAGCGTAGTGGCATGGCGCGCTACGCCGTGATGTGGTCGGGAGGCAAGGACAGCGCCCTCGCTCTTCGACGCGCGCAGCGCGACGGCCTGGAGGTGGGCGCGCTCCTCAACATCATCGACGACAGCTCGCGACGCGTTCGCTTCCATGCGACGCGCGCCGAGCTGATCGCGGCCCAAGCGTCGGTCCTCGAAATTCCGTTGCGGCAGATCGCCACCTCGTGGCCGAATTTCGAAGCGAGCTTCCGCGCCGCCCTCGCCTCCCTCGCGGCCGAAGGCTTCGGCGGCGTCATCTTCGGCGATATCCATTTGGCCGACGTCAGAGCCTGGTACGAGGTGCGAGTCCGTCAAGCCGGTCTGGACCACGTCGAGCCGCTGTGGGGCGAGTCGCCCGATGCGGTCGTGCGCGACTTTGTCCACGGCGGCGGCCGAGCCGTGATCACCTGCGTCGAGCTGCGACGGCTGCCGGCCTCGTGGCTCGGCCGCGTCATCGACCCCTCGTTTCCTGAGGCGATCGCGGCCTACGATGTCGATCCCTGCGGCGAAAACGGCGAGTACCACTCCTTCGCGTTCGACGGCCCGCCCTTCGACCGCGCGGTGCCGTGGGCTCCCGATGGCACGCATCAAGAGCAGGGTTTCCTGCAGCTCGACCTCGTCGACCCCGTCGAGGTCGTCGCGGATGAAACGGTGAGCCAGAACCGCGAGCTCTTCGCCGACGCCGTCGCCGCGCGCCCAAAGGCCTGGGGCGCCCTCGCCGCGCGGGGCGTGATGCGCTACCGCGATCGCAGCGGGTCCGCGCCGGACGACGTGACACGACGAGCGATCTGGGCGGCGCTGTGGCGCCGGGTCGAAGCCGCTCGAGCGAACCGGACTACGTGAAGAGCGGCTGCGCTGTGATCTGCTCGCGCGCGTAGCGAGCTTCGTCGGAGAGATGGTCGCCGAACAGGCGCTCGAGCGCCATGACGTGCGCGCAAATCTTATGTACGGAGAAGTAATCGCAGGTGCATTGCCAGGCATCTCCCTCGAGTTTCACCCGATGCGCGTCGTTGTCGCCACGGAAGTCCACCTCGAAGTGACGGAACTTGACGCGCTCCGGCTCAGCGGCGTAACGCTTGGCCTTCTCGATCTTGGAGATGAGGCTGGAGTTCATTCCCGCGATACCTCCCCACGCGATTCTTGGTACCGAGGACAGCCGAGGACGGCAGTATAGATTCCGCTTTCAGGCACTTCGAGGTGCCAAAGTGCCCCATAAATCCGCGGCTGTGGCTGCTCGCCTGCTATCTCGCCACAAGTTTGGTCGATCTGGTCAGGCGCCTGCCTAGCTTTGTCGCCGACCGTTTCGCGTGCACCTCGGCGCTGATCTGATCGTTGATCGCACATGACTTTGCGTCTGCTGAGACGAAAGTATCTATTTCTCGCTTTTGCTTGTGACCGGCGTTGCTCCTTCCCATAATCCCGTGGCCGGTAACCGCAGGGGATCCACAGCAACAGAGGGGGAATTGATCAGTGAAACCTGGCCGACGCGCGCTTCTCGTCATTCCAGCGGCCGCAGGTCTCGCGATCGCGAGCATCCTGTTCGGCCTGACCGCGACCGCGGTCCCGCATCCGCTCATCGATCCAGTCAACGGCCACCCGCATTTCGATAACGGCAAGGCGATCGCCCATCCCTCGGCAGGCTCCGAGGTCGCGTTCGACGACATGCGCGCGGAGATGGCCGACGTGCGCTCGTCTGTTGGCTCGGATACGCCACCGGACGCGACAGTATCGGCGCTCGGCTGCGCCAACCGCGGCAGCCTGACGAACCCGCGCACGAACCAAGACTGCACGCTCCGCCGTCAAGCCGAAGAACAAGTGGCGGTAAACCCGCTCGACCCGAACAACATCATCGTCGGGCAGAACGACAGCCGCGTCGGCTTCAACCACTGCGGCTTCGACTACTCGCTCAACGGAGGTGCCACCTGGGGCGACGGCCAACCGCCGTTCTTCCAGCACCTCTCGCCGATCGGCCACACCTACGACGCCGCAAGCGACCCGGCGCTGACGTTCAACGGCAACGGCGTGGCCTGGTACAGCTGCGTCGTCTTCGACGTGAACAGCAACGCGAGCGGCCTCTTCGTCGTACCGTCGACCGCGGCGCTCAAGGGCTCCGCGTACTCCAATGTCGCGGCGGGCGCATCGCCATTCGTCGTCGGCACCGAGGACGCCAGCGGCGCTCACTTCTTCGACAAGGAGTTCATCGCCGGCGACATGCGCGCCGGACACAGCGAGGTCTACGTCACCTGGACCGACTTCCGTGCGGAGCCGCGATGCAAGCGGTCGATGAACCGCGGCGGCTTCTGCGAGGCGCCGATCATGCTGTCCAAGTGGGTGTTGACACCGACACCCCACTGGACCACGCCGATCGAGATCAGCGGACGTTCCCCGCTGTGCACGCTCGGCAACTCCTTCAACCCGCAGATCCCCGCAGACTCCTGCAACGTCGACCAGGGCTCGATGCCCGTGGTCCTTCCGAACGGCGATGTCTTCGTGGTCTTCAACAACTTCAACACCCCCACGCTGGTCAACCAGCAGCTCGGGGTGCGCGTCAGCGCGGACCTCTCGACGATCGGCGCGCCGGTGAAGGTCGGCGTCGACGACGAGACGAACGCGGCGCTATGCGACTTCGGACGCGGTCCAGAGCAATGCGTCGATTCGCTGAACATCCGCAGCCAGGACTTCCCGCAGATCGCCCTCGACCCCAGCAATGCGAATCACCTTGCGGCGGTGTGGACCGACACGCGCGGACTGACGGCGACGAACAAGGGCGCCTATAAGGTGATCGTCTCCGAGAGCACCGATGGTGGCTCGCATTGGACTGACGCGAACGGCGGCGGGACCAGGCTCACGCCGGCCGGCACCGGGGCTTACTTCGAGCCATCCGTCGCGATCACGACCACGGGCAAAGTTGCCGTGAGTACATACCGCGCGAACACCGCGCGGCACACCACGACCGTCGGTGACGGCACCTTTGGGTACGGCTACCTGGTCAAGTCGGGCGGAAGCTTCGGCTCGTACACCAATGCCAGCGACAGCCAGACCAACCCCAGCCCGCAGGCGAATGCCGCGCAGGCCGGATTCCTCGGCGACTACTCCAGCGTCGCGGCCGGCGCGGGCGGAACCGTCTACATGGTCTGGTCCGACACACGCAACGCCAGTGGACCGACCCACATCCCAGATGAAGACATCTTCATCTTCAAAGCCACGCCTTAGTCAGGCGGCTCACGCCTCGCGCAAGGGAGCCGGCCACGTTGTGGCCGGCTCCCGCTCTATCCGCAGTTAGGGCCGTGGCGTCTCGAACGCGCGCCAGGTGTCGACCCCATGCGCGGTCGATGGCCAGGCGAGCTCCGCCAGCGGAGGAAGCTCCGCGCGCGGGAAGAAGGCGACGTCGCTTGCCTCCTCCGGCGCGGGCTTGAGGTCGCCGCCGACGATGCGACCGCGGTAGATCACGACCAGCACCGGGAAGCCCGGCCGCATCCAGGTCGTGAGCAATCCGTCGAGCTCCACGCGCAAGCCGGTCTCCTCCTCGGTCTCGCGCCGGGCCGCGGCCTCAGTGGTCTCGTCGTCCTCGACGAGTCCACCCGGCAGCGCCCAGCGCCCGCTCCGCGGGCCGTAGTTCAGCTTCACCAGCAGCAGGCCGTCGTCGCGTTCGACCGCAACGTTCGCGGCGACTTGGACCCACATGAAATCGGCGAAGCCGCAGCTCGGGCACGCCGGGCGATCGCGGCCGTCGATCCGGCTCGATACCAGCGGCGTGCCGTCGTTCGGGCAGTAGCGGAAGTGCGTTACTACGTCTTGGCGAGCTGCGCCTTGAGGTAGTCGATGGACGTGTTCGGAGATGGATCCTCCCCGTTGAGCAGCGTGACATAGAAGGAGGCGAGATCGCCGAGGTACACGGCCTGCAGCGCTTCCGATAGTGGGTTCGCGCCGCGGAATGACAGCTGGTTCAGCGGTATCGCGGCACGCTCGAGCAGCTGCGCCGTGACGTCGTAGCGCGTCGAGACGCGCGGATTATCGCGCGAGCTGCGCAGGAAGATGATCGAAAGCGCCTCCGGTGCGATGTCGGGGTGCGGAAAGCCGACGACGGCATTGTGATTCAGCTCTGGCATCACGTCGAAGAACGACCAGTTCTTGGCGTTCTCGTTCCACTGTCCCTTCCAGCGCCGCGCCATCACGCCCATGACGCCGGCGCCGTACACACCGACGATGCGGCCGAACAACGTTCGCGCCAGGTCCTTACCCAGGTCCGGCGTTCCCGCGTATCGATCCAGCTCCGTCAGCGCGGCCGTGATGTCGGAGGACAGGTCGCGGACCAGCCCGATCCGCGAGAGCGCACCGAGGACCAGGCCCAGCGACCAGCCCAGCGTCGCCCTTGGCCGCGCCTTGTACGAGAAGGTGACGAGCGGAAGGTTCGCGGCCTTCGCTTCGTCGGCCAGCTTGCCACCGGTGGTGAGGACGAGGAGCTTCGCGCCGCGCTTCCGCGCTTCGGCGAAACCCGACAGCGTCTCCTCGGTGTTACCGGAATACGAGGACGCGATCACCAGCGATTCGCGACCGACGTAGTTGGGACAGCCGTAGTCGCGGTGCACCTGCATCGGGACGGTCAGCTCGTTCGCCAGAAGCGCCGCGGCCAGGTCTCCGCCGATGGCCGACCCGCCCATGCCCAGCACGGTGATATCACGGACCTTGGCCAGATCGCGCGGCAGCTGCGCTTGCCCGGTGCGCTCCCACGCCTGCCGGATCTGCAGCCCGAGCTCGCGGATGCGATCGAGCATCCCTTCCGGATCCGCGGCGCGGATCTTCTGTGGATCGTCGATGATCGAAAGATCTCGTAGCGTCGTCATGCCTTCACCTCCGCAAGCTTCGCGCCCGCGTCGAGCATCGGCTGCACGTCGTCCGGCGTTCGCGTTTCGGTGTAGATGCGCATCAGCGCCTCGGTGCCGGAGAACCGGATCAGCAGCCAGGAGTCGTCGTCGCGGAAATACTTCACGCCGTCCTTCGTGTCGAGTGCCACGATGCGCTTAACGGCTTTGCCCGCCAGCGCCTCCGGATGCTCCTCGGCGAGACGCGCGAGCGTGCGTGTGCGGATCTGCTGGTATTCGTCCGCCGGGAAGCGCACATCGCGACGCAGGTAGTACGAGGGCCCGTATTTCGCCTGCAGTTCGGCCAGCAGTTCCGACGGCCGCTTCTTCGTTTTCAGACAGAAGTCCAGGAGAAACAGGTCGGCGACGATGCCGTCGCGCTCGGGCAGGTGCATGGCGAACCCAAAACCACCGGATTCTTCCCCGCCCATCATCGCGCCCGTCTCTTGCATCTTGGGGCCGATGTATTTGAAGCCGACCGGCACCTCATACACCGGAACGCCATAAGCGGCGCCGAGGCGATCGGCCATCAGCGTCATGTTCACCGTCTTGACCACGGGCTGCCGCAATTTGCGGACCTCCAGCAGGTACCACATCAGCAGCGCGAAGACCTGAAGCTGGTTGATGAAGTTGCCGCGCTCGTCGGCGAGCCCGGCGCGATCGGCGTCGCCATCGACGGCCAGCCCGATGTTTGCGCGCTCCTTCGGGATGCGCGTCAGAAACTCATCGATGTTCGGCGGGATCGGTTCCGGATTGACGCCACCGAAGTAGGGATTGCGCTCGCTGTGCAGCTCGACGACCTTCGTCTTTCCGCCGCCGAGAAGCTCGGTGAAGTAACCGCCGGCCGAGCCATACAGCGGCTCGGCGACGATGGTCCACCCCGAATCACGCATCTGCTGCAGATCGAAGAGCTGCGCGACGCGCGCCAGATACGGCCCTTTCGGATCGAAGGCGGGGATGGCCTGAGCATCGCCGGCGCGCTTCGGCGCGCGCTTGCCCGCTTCCATCTCGCGGATCGAGCGCTCCAGGATGGCGAGGATGTCCGGCGACGCCGCCGACCCAGATTCGGTCTTGACCTTGAAGCCGTTGTCGGTCCATGGATTATGCGACGCCGTGATCACTACGCCGCAGAACGCGTGATTCACCGGCACGGCATACGAGATCGATTGCGTTGGCGATGCCTTGTCGGCGAGGACCGTGCGGACGCCGTTCGCGACGAGGACCTCCGCCGCCGCCTGGGCGAAGAACTCGGAGCAAAAGCGCCGGTCGTAGCCGACGACAGCGCCACGTGCCCGCTCGCCCGCCGCATTCACCCAGTCCGCGACGGCCTGGGCGCAGATGCGCACGTTGTCATAGGTGTAGTCCTCAGCGACCCGGGCCCGCCACCCGTCGGTGCCGAAGACGATCGGCTGGGTCACGTGCGTGCGATGGTATGCGCACGTGAGACTTCGTGACTGGGCTCTGATGGGCATCGTGGCGCTCACTTGGTCGGGGGGTTGGATCGCGGGAAAGATCGCCGATCAATCCGCGCCGCCGCTGGCATGGTCCGCGGTCCGCTTCCTCGCCGCGGGTGCCATCCTGCTCGCCCTGACGCGCGCCACGGGTTCGCGCATTCCCTGGTCTCGCTGGCCCGGACTCACAGCTCTCGCCGCCAGCGGCATCGTCGCCTACAACGCCCTCGTGTTCATCGGGCTCCTGTCCGCGCCAGCGAGCGATGGCGGGTTGCTGGTGCCGACGTTCACGCCCGCGCTCGCGACCGTTCTCGCTGCGCTCTTCGCCGGCGAGCCGCTGCGTCGCGACAGCGTAGTGGGGCTGCTGGTGTCCATGACCGGCGTGTCGCTCGTGGTCATCGGCGGTGCCGGGCTCACCGGCGGGCAGGGCACGGCGCGGCTTGTCGGCGATCTCCTCATCCTCGGCGGCGGGCTGTGCTGGGCGATCTACACGATCATCGGGAAGTCCGTGCTGCGATCGGGCTCGCCGCTCGGGGTGACCGCGATCGCGGCCTTTGCCGGCGGGGTGATCCTCACGCCGTTGGCGCTGGCCGAAGGCGGCGTCGCCACGATTCCGGCGTGGCCGCTGGTGGCGTGGGCCGCGATCGGGTACATGGTGCTGTTCCCGACGGTGATCGGCTTCGTCGGCTTCTATCACCTCGTGGTGCGAGTCGGCGCCGGACGGGCCGCGCTGACGAGCTACATGGTCCCGGTCGGGACGCTGATCCTGGCGGCGGTGCTCCTCGGCGAATACGTCGCGCCGCTGCAGCTCGCCGGCGGCGCGCTGACCCTGGTGGGCATGCGCATCGCGACGCTTCCGGAGCGCGACGCCTTCTGGCTGCGGAGACTCGTCGGGATCTGACCGGGCGCGCCTACTCCAGGACCGCGGTCTGGTTGTCGGCGCCGAGGACGGAGTAGTGCGTCATGTCCTGTCCGTCCGACGCGCCGTGAAAGTGCGCTTCTCCGGCTGGAATGACGACGACATCACCGGCAGCGACCTCGTGCTTTTCGCTCGGCGTGCCGACGACACCATGCCCGGCCTCGATCAGCAGGATCTGATCCGAGGTGTGCCGATGCAGCTTGGTGCGCGCTCCGTTGACGAACGCGACCTCCAGCAGGCGTGGCCCCGCGCCGTCGTCGACGACCGGCTGCGTGTATGCCTCGCCGCGGAAGATCTCGCCGCGCGACCGCTCGCGTGCCGAGGGCCTCGGACGAATGACCCGCACGACGCGCCATTATGGACGCGTGCACACGGTCTTCCTGCTCGACGTCGACAACACCCTGCTGGATAACGACCGCTTCAATGCCGACCTCGACCGTGAGGTGCGCGCGCTGCTCGGCGACGAGCACACCGCGCGATTCCACGCCATCTACGAAGAGGTCCGCATCGCGTGCGGCTACGTCGACTACCCCGAGACGCTCCGACGCTTCGCGCGCGAGTTCCCCGAAGAGCCGAAGTACACCGAGGTCTGTGCGCTCGTGCTCGGGCATCCGTTCGACCGATACGTTTTTCCGGGAGCCTTTGACACCATCCGCGCGCTCGGCCGACGCGGCACGACGGTGATCCTGTCCGACGGAGACCTCATTTTCCAGGCCACCAAGATCGGCCGTTCCGGTCTGGCGCGGGCGGTCGATGGCCGGGTCCTGATCTACGAGCACAAGGAGACGCGCCTGGAGGAGGTACGACGGCGCCATCCGGCCGAATGCTACGTGCTCGTTGACGATAAGCCGCGCATTCTCGACGAAGTCAAAGAGCGCGAGCCGGACGTCGTGACCGTCTTCGTGCGCCAAGGCAAGTACTCGCACGACACCGAGGGCTGCCGCGAGCCCGACCACACCGTCGCGCGCATCGCCGACGTCGCCGCGCTGCAGCTCTAGAGCACCGACGGCGAGAAGGTCGAGCGTGCTCCGCGAAAGCGTTCGATAGAGAAGTCGCCGATGTCCACGGTGCGTGAGACTCCGTCGGTCAGCAGCTCCGCGACGCAGGCGCCGACGGCCGCGGATTGCATGAACCCATGGCCGGAGAAGCCGGCCGCGACGAAGAGCCCTTCGACCTCCGGCACCGCGCCGATGATGGGGTGGTCGTCGGGCGTCATCTCGTAGTAGCAGGCCCAGGACTCCGCGAAGCGCAACGCGGCGAAGTCGGGATGTCGTGCCGCGGCCTTCTGACGCGTCCACGACAGCGCGCGAGGATCCACGATCAGCGGCGCCGCTGGTCCGCGTGACGTCGGCGCTTTCTCCAGCGCGCCGTCGCGGGTCAGGTTCGGCATCGAGAAGAGCTGATCGTCGCCGCGCGGCCGGAAATGCAGACCGGACTCGCATTCGATCGTCATCGGGATCTGCCGCAGCGCCGGGAACGGACCGGCCCGTGCGATCTGGCGGCGGTACGGCCAGATCGGGACCTCGACGCCGCACGTCGCGAGGACGTCCGCCGTCCACGCGCCACAGGCCACGAGCACGCTCGCCGCGACGACGCTGAAGCCAGTCGACTCGACTTCGCGCACGTGGCCGTCTCGTGCGCGGATCGCGGTGACGTTCTGGCGCTCCACGATCCGCGCCCCCAGCTCGCGCGCCGCCGCGACCGTCCGTTCGAGCACCAGTCGCGGATCGCCCCAACCGTCGTCATCGCCGATGCGCCCGCCGAGCAGATCGGCGGTGACAATGCCCGGTATCAGTTCGGCGATGTCGCGCTGGTCGACCATGCGCACGCGCACGCCGAAGGCGCGCATCCCCTCGATGCCGTCAGCGAGCTCGCGCATGCCGGCTTCGGTCTCGGCCACGAACAGGTAGCCGCGCGGCGCGAGCGCCTCGGGGGCGAGCTCTCGGATGATCGGCAGGCTGGCGCGAACGAGCTCGGCGTCGACGGCGTCGGCGAACTGTTGGCGGAAGCCGCCCATCCCGCCCGACGATGAGCCGGCGCCCGGCCAGCCCCGCTCGAGGACGATCACGTCGGCGCCGCGCTTCGCCAGCTGATATGCGGAGGCGCAGCCGACCAGACCGGCGCCGATGATGCACACGTCGGCGCGTACCGGGGACGTCATGGTTGCGCGGCGAGCTCCTCGAAGACGTACTTCCCATCGCGCTCGCGGACGTGACCGAAGCGAGGCAGGTCGTGCGTGAACGCGACGAGCCATTCCTCCGCGACGGCGCGCGGCAGTAGCTCCTTCTTGGCCGCGAGCGTGTCCATCGGATAGAGGTCCAGCGCCGGGATCCACGGCAGCGGCAGGTGATGACGCGACATCATGAAATCGCAGGAGAAGAACAGCGTCCGGCCATCCTGGCGCAGCAGCAGGTACTGGGTCGCGCGGGTGTGCCCTTTCACGCGGACGACGCGCAGCCCGGGGAGGATCTCGGCCTCGCCGTCGACGAACTCCGCCGCCCGCTCTAGCGGCGCGAAGTCGTCGGCGAAGTACGAGGCCCGGCTGCGCTCATGCGGATGCAGCGCGTCCTCCCACTCGACCCGCTGGATGACATAGCGCGCTCGTGGGAACGCGGGCTGTGGACGGCCACGCTCGCCGCGCACGGTGTTGCCGCCGGCGTGATCGAAATGGAGATGCGTGTTCAGGACGATCGTCACCTCATCGGCATCGATGCCCCGGTCCTTCAGCTTGTGCAGCACATGCTCGCGGGGGTCGATGCCCCAGACGTCGAGCCACTTCGCCTCGAGCTTGTCGCCCGCTCCGGTCTCGAGCAGCACGACGTTGCGGTCGTCGCGCACGAGGAGGCAGTTCATCGGCACGGTGACGCGATTTCGGTCGTCTGGCTTGAGGGCGCGCTCCCAGACGACCTTCGGGACGACGCCGAACATCAAGCCGCCGTCCTGCTTGAAGACTCCTGCGGAGAAGAGATGGACCTCGAACCGGCCGAACCGCACGCCGCGATGGTATGAGTCGACAGAACAGGAAGAAGGAGAGCCGGTCCTCAGGCCGTCCTTGCTATGCGGTGCGAGGGACCGTGGTGAGCTCGGGCTCGAGACGCCAGCCGCGCACGCCGAGCTCTGTGGCGCAGAACGGACAGGCCGTCCAGCCGCTGCGTACGGTCTTGGAGCAGCTGGGGCACGAATGCGTCAGCACCGCGCTGCAGTGCGCGCAGTAGCGCCAGTCCAGTTCCGCCGGGGCGTCGCAGGAGGGGCAGCGTGGCGTGCGGGCGAGCTCAGCGTCGAGGGCGTGACTGGCCAGCTCCGCCTCACGCGTCTCGGCCAGCGTCCGCGAGGGCCGAATGAGGATGTACAGCGCCATCCCGATGAACGGCACCGCAGCCAGGAGCGTGAGCAGGACGACGAGCCGGCGATCGAAGATGCGGCTGGCAGCGTCCCGGGCGGCCCAGAAGACGGTGGCGAGATAGAGCCCGGTCATGTACAGCGCAACGGTCCGCATGAACGCCTGGGTCGTGGGATTCGCCAGGAAGTTCTCGATGATGCCGTTCAGATCCACCACCGCCGTACTCCTTTCGGCCCATGAGCTCGCGCCCCGGCCGGAAGGCGTTTAAGCAGGCGTCGTGCCAAATCGGGAGCGGCCGGGCGAGCTTTCAAAACAGGTGCGTCAACCAGCGCAACCGCTTCTTCGCGACCTGCGGCTCGACCCACGGATCGCCGAGCTTGAGCACCTCTTCGCGCAGCCAGGCGGCGACCCGTTCGGTGTTCTCCTTGTTCGGTTCGAGGTCGGGGACCGACACCGGGACGCCGATCTTGGCCAGAACCTCGCGACCGAGGTAGAGCTCCCCGGTCCCCCGCATCCAGATCGGGACGACCGGCACCTTGGCGCGCAGCGCCAGAAAGCCGACGCCTCTGCGGAAGGGATCGACGCGCTCCTCGTCGTGCGCCGGCAGGCCCTCGGGAAAGAACACCAGCACGCCGCCCTGGCCGAGCAGCTTGAGCGTGTCAGCCACCGCGCTCCGGTCGAAGGCCGCCCGGCGGTCGACGAGCACGAACGCTCCGAGCGATCCGATGATCAGTCGCTTCCACCAGGATCCGGCCGTCGCGTTCCAGTCGGCGAAGAAATAGAGGCGTGGCTCGGCCGGCAGCTCGCTCAGGAGCATGAAACCGTCGAGCCAGGAGCGGTGGTTCGCGACGATCAGGTACGGACCCAGGGAGGGCGCGGTGCCGACGACACGCGGGCGGAACACGAGGCGCATCGCGACGCGCAGGGCGGCGCGTAGAAAGCGCGGCCACGGCGGCATGCGCGAGAGGTCGTCAGCCACGCCTGGAGATTAAGCGCTGCGGCGAAGGCGAGGATCGAGCGCATCGCGGAGCGCGTCGCCCAGGAAATTGAAGGAGAAGACGGCGAGAAAGATGCCGAGCCCCGGTCCGACGCTCATCCACCACTTGAGGTTCACCAGCCAGCGCTCGGAGTAGAAGATGTCGGCGCCCCACGTCGGCGTGGGCGGCTGCGCGCCCAGGCCGAGGAACGACAGCGTCGCTTCGGCGAGGATGGCGAAGGCGATCGAGAGCGTCGCCTGCACCACCAGCGGATTGGTGATGTTGGGGAAGATGTGTCGCAGCACGATGCGCAGCGGCGGCACCCCGACCGTGCGAGCCGCGACGAGGTACTCGCGCTCGCGGACCGAGAGCACCTGGCCTCGCGTGAGCCGCGTGTACACCGGAACGGCCACGACGCCGATGGCGATCATGGCGTTCTCGATCTGCGGTCCGAGCGCGGCGGTGATGGCGATGGCCAGGATCAACGCCGGGAACGCCAGCAGTGCGTCGATGGCACGCATCGCGACGAGATCGAAGATGCCTCCGAGGTAGCCCGCAGCGAGTCCCAGCGAGACGCCGACGATGAAGCCGATCGACACCGAGATCAGACCCACCTTCAGCGAGATCTGCGAGCCCCAGATCACTCGCGACAGCACGTCGCGTCCCAGGTCATCCGTGCCGAGCCAGTGCGCCGTCGACGGGGGCAGGAGGGCCTGCGAGACGTCGACCTCGACGGGGTCGTATGGCGCGATGAGCGGCGCGGTGAAGGCGACGAGCAGGAGGAACAGCACCAGCACGCCACCGACGAGGATGCGCGGATTCCGGCGGATGAACCAACTCATGAGCGCTGCCCGCCGTAGGAGATCCGTGGATCGAGCCATGCGTACAGGACGTCGACGACGAGCGTGGTGCACATGTACGAGAGAGCCGACAGCAAGACGATCGTCTGCACCACCGGGTAGTCACGCCCGCCGATGCTGTCGACCGCGAGCTTTCCGATCCCCGGCCACGAGTAGACCTGCTCGGTCACGATCGCTCCCTCGATGATCGCGCCGACCTGCAGCCCGATGATCGTCACCACCGGGATCAGCGCGTTCTTCAGCGCGTGGCGCAGGATGACGATCGAGCTGGTCAAGCCCTTGGCGCGCGCGGTGCGGATGTAGTCCTGGGTGAACGTGTCCAGGAGGCTCGAACGGACCTGCCGCATGTTCACCGCGAGCGATGCCGTCGCGAGCGTGATCGCCGGCAGGACGAGGTGACGGAGGTTGTCGACCGGCTCTCCAAAGAGAGGCGCGTAACCGCCGGGCGGGAAGAGTCGGATCCCCAGCGAGAACACCAGGATGAGCACGAGACCAAGAAAGAAATTTGGCAGCGATACGCCCGCGACGGTGAAACCGGTGGCGAGAAGATCCAGCGGCGAGTTACGTCGCACGGCCGAAAGGGTGCCGACCAGCAGGGCCAGGCTCACGGAGATCAGCAGTGCCGCCAGCCCAAGCTCCAGCGTGGCCGGGACGCGCTCGACGACAGCCTCCAGCACCGGCTGCCGCGTCCGCAGAGATCGGCCGAGATCACCCTGCACCGCGTGGCCGAGCCAGGAGACGTACTGCACCGGAAGCGGTTGATCCAAGCCGTACTCGTGACGGAGCTGTTGGAGCGCGACCGGATCGCGTTCGTCGCCGGCGTAGAGCAGGACCGGGTCGCCGGGCGAGAGGTGGACCAAAACGAACACGATGATGCTGACCAGGACCGCCACCGGGATCATGAGCAGGAGGCGGCGAAGGATGTACGCGCCCACGTCGCCTCCTGCTCCTCTTTAGAAGATCGCCTCTCCTACTGCGCCATCGACATGAGGTGGTATCGCACGATCTGGTCGGCGTAGACCGGGGGCGCTTTCACCTTCTTGGAGGTGAGCAGCTGCGCGGCCGCGAACCCGAGCCAGATACGCGCCGGATCGTCCACCACATAGATCTGCTCGGCGGAACGGAACGCCGCCTTGCGTTGCGCTTCGTCCGTCGTGGCACGCTCTTGGTCGAGGAACTTGTCCACATTCGTGTTCGTGTAGGACGAGTCATTGAACGGCCGTTTGGTGTAGACGTGGTCGTAGGTGTTGCCGTCGGGGTCGACCCGCCCGCTCCAACCGACGAACGTCAGCCCGGCGAAGGTGTGCGCCGTCTGCAGCTCCAGGATCTTGGCGAATTCGAGCTGGTTGAGGTTCGCGGTGATGCCGGCCTTGGACAGCTGGGCCTTCATGAGCTGCGAGATCGTCAGCAGCGCCGGATCGCCGGCGGGCACCAGGAGCTCGAAGGTGAGCGGCTTGCCCACCGCGTCGATCAGCTTCTTGGCGCCGTCTGGATCTGCCTTCTCGAAGGGCTTGAAGTTGGGGTCGAAAGCGAAGTGGGACGGCGCGATCGTGCCGTATCCCGCGACGCCCAGATCGAAGTAGCCGCTGTGCAGCAGCTCGGTGCGGTCGATGGCCATGGACACGGCCTTCACGTACCGCCCGTCCTCGAAGACATAGCCTTTGGCGCGATTCGGGATCAGGCTGCGGAAGCCGTACGCCGGTCGCTCCTGATAGTTGAGCGAGCTGTCGGATCTCGCGGCGGGTACGTCCTTGCCGGCGATCGCATTCGCGACCTGAGCGTCGCCTGTCTTCAGATTGGTAAAACGCACGTCGCTGGACGTGATCGGCTTGACGGTGATCTTGTCCAGGTACGGTAGCTTGCTCCCATCCTTGTCCGTGCCCCACCAGTTCGGGTTCTTCTCGAGCGTGATGTGGTCGTCCTTGACCGCCTAGGTGAGCATGAACGGACCGCTGCCCGCCTTGAACGCCTTTCGGGTGAAGTCGTCCGGGTTCCCGATCGCGTCGTACGCCTTCTGCGACACCATCATGCCGGCGCGATCGATGAGATTCGCCAGCAACGGCGAGAACGGCGCTTTGAGGTTGAAGACCGCCGTCGTGGCGTTGGGCGCATCGACGCTGGCCACGGACGCCAGTTCGCCCGTGCGTGCCGAGCCCGTCGTCTTCTGGTACCGCTCGATGTTCCACTTCACGTTCGCGGCGTCGAACTTGGTGCCGTCGTGGAAGGTGACGTCGTCACGCAACGTGAACGTGACCGTCTTCCCGTCGCTCGAGATGTCCCATTTGGTAGCGAGCCACGGAATGATCTTCTGCGTCTCGTCGACTCGGACCAGAGAGTCGTAGATCTGATAGTGGACGTTGCGATCGACGAACGCGTTGGACTTGAGCGGGTCGAAGTTGATGACGTCGTTCTCGAGCGCCATCGTTACCGTCCCGCCGTACTTAGCCTTCCCAGCGCTGGCAGAGGGTTGCGTGCCCCCGCCTGGCGAGGTCGGGGTGCAGGCGACGGCCGCGAGAGCCCCCGTCGCGATGAGGAACCTGCGCCGCGTGAGATGCGGTGTCTTGACGACCATGTGCTCGTTCTCCCCCTTCGAAAGAGCTCGCTGCTCAATACTTACGCTTCGCGCAGCAAAACGGCTCAATTCCAAGCGCCGAAAAGGTAGAGTGGCCGGAAGTGCTGCGAGCTTCCCTGATCGCGCTCCTCGTCCTCGCCGCCGCTTGCTCTCCGTCGCCCGTGCCGCCGACGCCATCACCGACAAGCGAGACGACGATCAACGCGATCGTCGTCGGGGCTGACGAAGCCGGCGACCTGAGCCGTCGCGCGGCGCTGGTGCCGGCCGGATCGCGCACGTTCAAGCCGGCCCACCGCGGCGTCGACGCGCTCGCCGACATGGTCTCGCGGTCCGATGTGCTGGCGATCGTGGACGAGCGCGCCATCGCCGGGGAGCTGCTCGACGGCGCGACCCCACGGCTCGAAGAGCAGGTCCCGGTGGCGCGGCTGGCAAGCGCTCCGATCGTCGTCGCCGTCGCGCCGAGATCGCCGATCGCCGACGCCGCCGGACTGAAGAAGAAGCTCACCGAGGACGCGTCGACGGTGCGCTTCGCCGGCGCGGAGATCGGCGCCGTGGAGCATCTGGTGGCGGCGCTGCTGGTCAAGGATGCCGAGAACGGCGGCGGCGCGCTGGTGTTCGCGGCATATGGCACGGTGGGTGAGGCGGCGACCGGCGTCGCGTCCGGCCAGTCCGACGTCCTCGTCGCGCGCTACGCCGACGTCAAGGCCTTGTTGGCAGCGGGGACGCTGCGCGCGCTCGGAGTCACCGGCGAGAGCCGGCTGCCGGGCATCGATCTGCCCACGTTGCGCGAGGCCGGCATCGACGTGACGCAGACGGACTGGTCGCTGCTGGTGGCTCCGGCCTCGATCACCGCGGCGCGCCTCGCCGCGCTTCGCGGCCTCGTCGATCGACTCCGCGCCACCGCCCAGTGGGCTGACGCGGTGCGAGCCGGCGGCTGGATCGACGACACCACTACGCAAGCGACGACGACGTTCCTCGGCACGCAGCTGTCACGGGTCACGGGCCTCTATGCCGAGCTGGGATTGCGCCGCTAGGGTCAGCGCAGCTGCAGGACGGTGACTTCCGAGCCCTGTCGCGCGAAACGCGCCAACGCATCCGCCGCGCCGCGCCAGTCGCCGTTCTCGGCGAGCTTCATGAAGCTCTTGGCCACATCGACGCGCGGCCACAACAATGCCACCCGTGAGATCGCGGGGCACGCGGCGAGGAAGCGACGCAGGTCGTCCTCGCTTCGGAGAACGACTGCCTGGCTGCCTCGATCCGGATGCCACGCGATCTCGAACGCACCGCTATCGGCATCCTCTGGTTCCCACGACACGCGACGCGGAGACCACGGCTGGCACCACGAGGCGTCACCCGCGACGAGCGCCAGGACGGGCGGCGTGGCGTACTCCCAGAGAAAGCGGACAAGGTGTCCGACCTCTTCTCGGTCGGCGAGAGGCGTATAGCCGGGCTCGGGCATCGGCAGCTCCACGAAGAAGCGGTCGAACGCGACCTGGCTCACGCGCATGGATAAAGCAAAGCGCATGCCGACGTGGGCGACGCGACCGCATCGGGGGATGACCCTACGTACGTTCGGACCAGTACCGCTAGCCGGCGGCCGTCTTCTCGTCGCGGCCGAGGATCAGGTGGCCCATGCGCGCGGCCTTCGTCTCGAGGTACCGCAGGTTGACCAGGTTCGGACGAACCTCCAGCGGGACGCGCTCGACGACGGCGATACCGGCCGCTTCGAGCGCGGCTTGCTTCCGTGGGTTGTTGGTGACGAGCCGCACCCGCCGCAGCTTCATCGCCCGCAGGACGGCCGCCGCGTGCCGATACTCGCGCGCGTCTATGGGCAGTCCCAGCGCCACGTTGGCGTCGACGGTGTCGTAGCCGCGGTCTTGAAGCGCGTACGCCCTGATCTTGTTGGCGATCCCGACGCCGCGGCCCTCCTGGCGTAGATACAGGAGCGCGCCGCTGCTGCGCGCGATCATTCGTAGCGCGGCATCGAGCTGTTCGCCGCAATCGCAACGAAGCGATCCGAAGGTGTCGCCGGTGAGGCATTCCGAATGAAGGCGGACCAGTGGCGCGTCGCCGGAGAGCGGTCCGCGAACGAGCACCAACGCCTCGGCCGCGCCGTCCTGATACGCGGCCACGCGAAAGTCACCGTAGCGTGTCGGCATCGCCGCCTCGGCGATGCGTGTCGCCACGGCGACCTTCCGCGACGGCCGCGCGGAGGTCAGCGCTGGACCTCGGTGTCCTCGCGAACGGGCTCGCCGTCGCGCTCCGCACCGGCCGGACGCGCCGGCGGCACGAGCGCTTCGCCTTCGCGCCCGCTCCCTGTCGTGACTTCGCGCTCGCGCACAACCTCCTCGTCCTTGCCGGTCATCTTGTCCCAGAAGGACGGCTCCGGCTGGCGTACGGGACGCTCCCGTACGACCTCTCGCTCGCGCTGCGCGATCACAGGGGCGGGACGCCTGACCACGGCCGGACGTGGCGCGACCGCGGGCACAAAAGCTTCCGGCGACAGCAATCCGCCGAGCCAGCCACCGATGATCGCCGCGGCGATGCCGAGCACGAACCCGAACACGGTGGCGTTGCCGAACCCGGTCAGGCTGAGCTGCGGCAGCGAGGCCGCCGCGTCCCCCAGGGCGCCAGCGTTCAATCCGGCGACGAGAGCAACGACGAGCGCAACGAACAAGCCCCACACCGCGCTCATCAGCCCATGCCAGCTGCGGCGGTAGCCCGCCATCCTGCCGGCGACGTAGCCGCCGAGCAGCCACGACACGAAGAGCGCGAGCACTAGCGGTAGCGCGAGCGTCGGGTCATCGACGCGGGCCTGCGCGGCCGGCGACACGCCCGCGGCGAGCGCCGCGATCGGGAAGAAGATGGCGAGCGACCCAAGCGCGGCAAGCCAGCCGCCGAGCACGCTGCCCCAGGAAGTCGAACGAGGATGGACGTACGCCATTGCAGCTCACCTCCGCGCATCGGCGCGGCACATGTCATGCCAGCCGCGACCTACGGCGCGCTCGCCGGTCGCACGGCCGGGCGAACGGCCGCGACGCTACGTCGCCGCGACCGGCGGCGCGACCCCGGCGTCGCGCGCGAGCGTCGTCGCCAGGTCGGTGCGCTCCCACGGCAGATCCAGATCGGCTCTGCCGAAATGCCCGTAGGCCGCGGTTTGCCGGTAGATCGGCCGCTGCAGCCGGAAGCGCGAAATGATCGCGTGCGGCCGCAGGTCGAGGTGCTTCTCGATGAGCTGCAGGATCAGCGCGTCTGGGACCACCGCGGTGCCGTACGTCTCGACGTTGAGCGAGATCGGACGCGCCAGGCCGATGACGTACGCCAGCTGCACCTCGAAGCGCTCGGCGAGCCCGGCCATGACGACGTTCTTGGCGATGTATCGCGCCGCATATGCGGCCGAGCGGTCGACCTTCGTCGGATCTTTTCCGCTGAACGCGCCACCGCCGTGGCGAGCATAGCCGCCATAGGTGTCGACGATGATCTTGCGGCCGGTGAGCCCGGCATCGCCCATCGGACCGCCGATCACGAACCGGCCGGTGGCGTTGATGATGAAACGCGTGCCGCGGTCCAGTAGCTCAGCAGGGATGGCGCGCTTGATGACCTCTTCCTCGATGCCCTCGCGGATCGTCGTCTGCGCGACGTCCGGATCGTGCTGCGCGGCGACGACCACTTTGTCCACGCGATGCGGACGGCCATGGCGATATTCGACGGTGACCTGGCTCTTGCCGTCCGGTCGCAGGAACGAAAGACGCCGCGCCTTTCGCGCGGCGGCCAGCTCCTTCGCCACCCGATGCGCCAGGGTGATCGGCATCGGCATCAGCTCCGGTGTCTCCTTGACCGCGAAGCCGAACATCATGCCCTGATCCCCGGCGCCGATCTCGTGCGCGTCCATGCCCTCTTTGGCCTCGAGCGCCTCGTCGACGCCGGCGGCGATGTCTGGAGACTGTTCCTTGATCGCGGTCAGCACGCCGCAGGTCTGATAGTCGAAGCCGTAGTCGGCGTTGGTGTATCCGATGTCGCGGACGACGCCGCGAACGATGTGATTGACGTCGACGTAGGCACTGGTAGTGACCTCGCCCGCGACGAGGACCGTGCCGGTCGTCGTCGCGGTCTCGCATGCGACGCGCGCATCGGGGTCGTCGGTCAGGATGGCGTCGAGCACCGCGTCCGAGACCTGGTCGCACAGCTTGTCGGGATGGCCCTCCGTGACCGACTCGCTGGTGAAGAGCAGGCGGTCTGCGTGCGTGAAGCTGTACACGCTTACGTCCCCGACTTCCACGAGGCCGCGTACAGGCGCTGCTCCTCGGACATCTCGTCGATGCGCATGCCCATCGCGGCCAGCTTCGACGCGGCGATGCGCTCGTCGATCTCGCGTGGCACGGGATAGACCTGGGGCTTGAGCTCTTTGGCCTTCTTCGCCAGGTGCTCGACGGCCAGGGCCTGATTCGCGAAGGACATGTCCATCACCGCCGCGGGATGCCCCTCGGCCGCGGCGAGATTGACCAGCCGCCCGTCGGCCAGAACGACCACGCTGCGGCCGTTCTTGAGCCTGTACTCCCTGACGAACGGTCGGACCTCGCGGCAGGCAGTCGCGATCGCAGTCAGATGGGCGAGATCGATCTCGTCGTTGAAGTGCCCGGCGTTCGCCAGGATGGCGCCGTCACGCAGCGCGGCGATGGCGTCCTTGCCGATGACGTTCACGTTGCCTGTCGCGGTGACGAAGAGCTCCGCACGCTTCGCCGCGTCGACGATGGTCGTGACTTCGAATCCATCCATCGCGGCCTCGAGCGCGCGAAGCGGATCGACCTCGCACACGAGCACGATCGCGCCCATGCCGCGCATGCGCGAGGCGATCCCGCGCCCGACCCACCCGTGACCGACGACCGCGACCGTGCGGCCGGCGAGCAGCAGATTCGTGGCGCGGAGGATGCCGTCGACCGCGGACTGGCCCGTGCCGAAACGGTTGTCGAAGAGGTGCTTGGTGAAGGCGTCGTTCACGGCCACGATCGGGTACGACAGCACGCCCTCCGCGGCCATGGCGCGAAGGCGCGTCACACCGGTGGTGGTCTCCTCGGTGCCGCCGCGCACCCCTGGCAGCAGCTCGCGCCGCTTGGTGTGGAGCTCCGTCACCAGGTCGGCGCCGTCGTCCATCGTGATCTGCGGCGCCGTGGCCAGCACGGCATTGATGTGCGCGTAGTACGTGTCCCGGTCCTCTCCCTTCCGCGCGAACACGGCGATCCCCTCGCGCGCCGCGAGCGCGGCGGCGACGTCGTCCTGGGTCGACAGCGGGTTCGAGGCCGCGAGCGCGATGCTGGCGCCGCCGTCGCGCAGGACGATCGCGAGATTCGCGGTCTCGGCCGTCACGTGCAGGCAGGCGCCGATGCGGACCCCGGACAGCGGCCGCTCCGTGCGGAAACGCTCGGCGATGCCGCGCAGGACCGGCATCTCGCGTCCGGCCCAGGCGATCTTGTCCGCGCCCGCACCGGCGAGACGGATATCACTGACGTCGTGCTCGCGTGTGGTGATGCTCATACGCTCCCCTTGAAGATGTTCTGGACGACGCGGCGCAGGCCAACCCTGCGATAGCCGACGCTCTCGATGAACGGACGATGCACGCGGAACCCGAGCCGCCGGTACACGGCGATGGCCGGATCGTTGTCCTCGCGAACGTTCAAGACCACGTCGCGGTGCTCGGTCATCGCCGCGACCGTCACCGCGGCGGTGCACGCGGTGCCATACCCACGATTGCGATACGGCGCGCGGGTGAGGACGTTGCCGACCGCGGCCAGGCCGAACTCCGACGATCGCACGTGCGTTCCGGCGGCCGCGATGAGCGCATCGCCTTCGAAGATCCCGAAGTAGAGCTCGCGCCCAAGTCGACGCGGCGTGAAGTAGCTCCGCGACGCGAGGCCGTACAGCTCGATGACGGCGTCGACGTGTTCCGCTCCGAGGCGGACGCAGCCATCGGTCGGGACGGCGCGGAACGTCTTGGCGTCGACGACCATCCGCAGCATCCGGTCGACGCGCTCGAGACGGTACACGTCTTCGATCGCCGGCCGGTGCTCGGGCGGAGCGGCCACGATCACGCGCGGCTCGCGCACACCCTGACGCAGCAGCGTCCCGGTCCCCTGCACGTCGCCGGTCAGAAACAGCGGCCGGAACGAAAGGTCGAGCATCGCCAGGGCCGCGGCGATCGGCGTCTCGCCACGCCGCGCGAGCCACCACCGCGCTCCCGACACATTGGCGCCGTCCAGGTCGGCCAACGCATAAGCGGAGAAGAGCCGGTCCTCGGACAGGAACCGCGCCAGAGCGTCCCGCGTGGCGATCCGATCGATCTCGATCCCCGGGAGTGCGGGCGCGGCCATCAGACCAACGTACCCGCGACGAGGAGCACGAGCGGCCCCACGACGACGACCTCAGACACGTCTACCTCCTGCGCGCGCGGCAAAGAAAAAGGCGCTCCCCGACATGGGAAGCACCTCTGCGAGACTTCGCCGGTTGCCGGGGTTCCACCCCGCGGCGAATGTTACCAGCCCTCGGCCCGCTTCAGGTACATGACCTTCTCGCCCAGCGGCTCGTACCCCATGGATTCGTTCAGATGGAGGATCGGCGCGTTCTGGTAGTCGTTGTCGGTGCGCACCGAGGCCACGCCGAGATCGATCGCCTGCAGCACCGTCTCGCACTTCAGCGCCCGCGCGACTCCCTGTCCCCGCGCCGATCGAGCGGTGCCGGTCCAATCGGTGGCGACATTCCCGCGGACCGGCGGGTACGACAGCACCGAGATCCCGACGATGCTGTCGCCGACACGGGCGATCCAGGTGCGATCCTCGCGAAGACCGGGTGATCGCATCCATTCCATGAAGGCGTGGAAGGGCGACGCCACGAATGGTGTGCTGCGCGGGATGTCGCGCTCGGCCTCGTCGGTCATTCGCCAGAGCTTCTGGTATTTCTCCGGATCGTCGTCCTCGGCGACGGTCAGGATGCGGATCCCCTGCGCGCGCATCCGTTCGCGCGAGTCGCTGGTCATGCGCTCGAGGCGTTCGCGGTTCCGGCCGAGGTGCAGCTCCCAGTAGCGCTGCCGACGCTCCTCACGAAAACCGCGTTTCGCTAACGCCCCGTTCAGCAGGCCATCGCGATCCCAGGCCCAGGCCGTGAACCGGCGCGCGCCCTCGGCGGCGGCGCGGCTCTCCAGCAAGGCGAGGAGCGCCTGGAGACGAGCGGTGGTGCGCGCCGGCGGCAGCAGCTCCGCGCTGAGGCGCTCGAATCGTTCGCTTGCCTCGGAGGGATGCCGCCGCAAGGCAAATCCCACGGCGCGGCCCTCGAGCCAGACGATGAACCGCTCGACCTGCAGCACGAGCTCCTCGTCCTTCCACCAGTTCCGCCACAGCAGCGGATCCTCGGGATCGCGCGGCTGCGCCGCCGTCGCGACGTCCGACGCGAATGCGGCGTCTTCGAGCGTCGCCGGGCGCAGCGTCATGTCCGCGACGGACAGCGGCGCGGGCGCGGAGGTCGTCATGACGACGCCGCACGGTGGTATTCGATCCAGCCGGGGATGCGCTGGTACCCCATGTCCTCGTTCAAATGCAGGATCGGCGCGTTCTCGCCATCGTTCGCGGTCCGGACGCGCGGCACGCCAAGCCCGATGGCCTGCGCGACGGTCTCGAGCTTGAGCCCACGCGCGACGCCCTTGCCACGGATCCGCCGCGCGGTCCCGGTCCAGTCCGTCCAGACGTGGCCGACGCTCGGGGGGTACAGCAGCATCGAGATGCCGACGATGGCGTCACCTTCACGCGCGATCCAGATCCGGTCGGGACGAAGACCCGGCGACTCCTCGATCCACTTCCGGAACGTCTCGAACGGCGACTCGACGTACGGCACGGTCGTCGGGATATCCGATTCGGCCTCGTTCGACATCCGATACAGCTTCTGCAACTTCGCCGGATCCGGATCCTGACCCAGCGTCGTGAGCACGATCCCCTGCGCGCGCATCCGCTCGCGCGATCGTTCCAGCATGTCGAGGAGACGACCCCGGTGACGAACGAGATCGAGCTCCCAGGCCTTCATGCGTCGCTCCTCCCGATAGCCCCGGCCCTGGAGGAACCCCTGCCGCTCGAGCTCGGACTCGTGCGAGCCCGAGACCAGCGTCAGTGCACCGTCACCTCGCGCGCGAGCTTCGACGACCTCGTACAGCGCCGCCAGCCGCCCGTCGGTGCGGACCTCGGGCAATACCGCGGCGGAGACGTGGGCGAAGCGCTCTGGCATCTTCTCCCATGGCGCATGCTGCAATGAGGCGGTGCCGATGTCGCGGTCGTTCTCGCGCACGACCCAGCGCTCCGTCGTCCACGCCGGATCCTCGTTCGACCACCAGTGCCTGGTCATCGCCGGATCCGCCGGCTCGTCGGGATGCAGCGCCGTATCCAGCCGGGCATCGAACTCGGCGTCATCGAGCGTCGCGGGGCGGAGCGCCATCGTCCCGACGGACAGCGTCGTCGGCGGAACAACCGGTGTTGGGGTCATGGGACCTACGAGTCTATCGCGACGATCTGGCGCGCAATGTCAAACAGATCGCGTCCGATGAGGTCCGGCCGGCCGGCGGTGGGGTCGAGGATCTGGCCCGGACGAGCGACGAACGCCGTCGCGCATCCAGCCGCGCCAGCGCCGGCGACATCCCAGAAATGCGCCGCCACCAGCCGCACCCTGTCCACGTCGACACCAAGCTGCCGGGCCGCGTGGCGATACGGCTCCGGCGCCGGCTTCAGCCGCCGCACCGTGTCGGCGGAGAACACCTGCTCGAACAGCGGCCGCAGGCCCGAGCTGGTCATCTGCGCCTCAGCGACTTCGAGCGTCGAGTTCGTGAGCGTGGCCAGGCGGAAACCACGGCCGCGAAGGTGCAGCAGCGCGTCGCGCGTTTCCGGATGCGGCGGCAGTCTGCGCATCGTCCCGAGGATCGCCTGCCGGTCGGCGTTGGACAGCTCCTTGCCCAGCCGCTGCGCGACCATCTCCAACGCGCCTCGTCCCAGCGCGCCGAAGTCCGTGTACGCGGCCGTGATGGTGGAGACGAACGCGGAAGCGAGCAACTGCTGGAACCACTGCCGCCGCACCGCCGCGTCGCCGAACACGCGCGCGAACTCGGGATCGAGCGCGGCAAGGTCGAGGAGCGTTTCGTTGACGTCGAAGACGATCACGCGCTGCGGCACTGGTCCGCGAGCCTCTACCGCTAGTAGCGGATCAGCGTGATGATGTCGTAGCCCTTCAGCCGGTCGCGGCCCTTGAGGAAGCTGAGCTCGATCAGGAACGCCAGCGCCACGACTTGACCCTTGAGCTGCTTCACCAGCTCGATCGTCCCGGCCACGGTACCCCCAGTTGCGAGGAGGTCGTCGACGATCAGCACCCGCGAGCCTGGGGCCATCGCGTCTTTGTGCATCTCGAGCGTGGCCGAGCCGTATTCGAGCTCGTACTCGACCGAGACCACATCGGCCGGAAGCTTTCCGAGCTTGCGCACCGGGACGAATCCGACGCCGAGCTTGTACGCGATCGGCGCCGCGAAGATGAAGCCGCGCGACTCCATACCCACGACCACGTCGATCTTCCGCGGACCGATCCGCTCCAGGAGCCCGTCGATGGCGGCGCGGAACGCGGCGCCGTCCTTGAGCAGCGTGGTGATGTCTTTGAACTGGATGCCCGGCTTCGGAAAGTCCGGGATGTCGCGGATCTTCGAGGCGAGCTCGATCGTCACGGCGGTGGAGTGTATCCGCGCCCCGATCGCCTACGCGCGGGAGACGTGCCGCGGCGTATGGCGCGTCGTGGTCACGCGGATCTGGCCCAGCCGCAGTCCGACGACGTCCACGTCGATGCTCCGATGCGTCTCGACTTCGAGGTCGACCGCCTCGGCGTCGACGCCTGCCCCAGACGAGGGAACCGGGCACGAGACGATGAGCCCTTCGCGAATCGCGATAGCGACGGCCTCGGTGCGGCTCGCCGCCGCGAGCTTCTCCAGAGCGTTGGAGATGTGCCAGTTGACCGTCGTCAGGCCAATGCCGAGCCGGGCGCTGATCTGTTTGCTGCTGCGACCACACGAAACCGATTCGAGGATCTCGATCTCGCGCGGCGACAGACGCTCCGTCACGATCCGCTGCGCTGCAGGGCTCTTGCCAGGACCCTCACAAATCAGGGCTTCCGGCAGCGCGCTTCTCTCGCCATTGTGCGACCGCATGGACACGCACGGCATCGCGACGATCTGCACCCACCACGCCTCGATCCGCTGGGCCGATGACCTTGTCGAATGGTTCTGCCGGATCTGTGGCAAGGTCCTGCGGCGCGAGCCGCTGCCATCCGGTCAGGCCGCCAGCCGACCGCCGGAACGTTAACCCTCCGGCGCCTCGCTCCCGGCCGGCACGTGCGCGTCATCGAAGAGCTTTACGGCCCGATGGGTGCGCCCGTCGGTCTCGATGATGGTGACGTTCGTGTTCGCGGAGTTGTGCCTTCCGAGTTCGGGCAATGTGGCCAGCAAATGCGCGGCGATGATGCGATTGGTCATGCCGTGTGCGACCAGGCAGACCGTGCGTCCGAGCGAGATCGGGACGAGGTCATCGACGAAGCCGGTGACGCGCGCGACGATCTCCTCGAACGACTCGCCGCCCGGGACGCGCGAGCCCGGCTCGAAGAACGCGGCGACGTCGCCGTAGCGGCTGAGCGTTCCGTCGCGGTCGAGGCCCACGAGCTCGCCGACGTCCCACTCGCGGAGCGCCGGCGTGGTCTCGACCGGCACGCGGTGCCGTCGCGCCACTGCCTCGGCCGTATCTCGCGCGCGAGAAAGGTCGCTGGCGATCACCCGCGAGATCGGTTCGGCCGCCAGCGCGTCCGCGAGCGCCTCAGCCTGCTGGCGGCCGGTCTCGGTGAGCGGCGAATCGCTCTGTCCGGCGAAGACCCGCCGACGGTTGGCCTCGCTCTCGCCGTGGCGCGCGACGATCAGGCGGGCCGGTGCCGTGCCTTGCTGACGAGACGTCAGGCCTACGCCCGCTGCGCACCGGGATGCTCGGGAACGAGCTCGCGCACGACCTCGTCCCAATCGCGAACGCGATGCACCAGCGGATGGGCGAGGTCGCCGTTCCACGGACGGTCGAAGAGGAACACCGGCACGCGCTCGTCGACGAGCCGGCGGGCGATGATCGGATCGTCCTCGCAGAAGCGGTCGAGCTCGAGACGCCGAGCGACCGCGGCCTTGTACTCGCCCGAGCCCGACGAATCGTACGACCGCGGCACGAAGTCGCCGATCGGCTTGAGCTGCAGGCTGGCCGCGTGCCGCAGGAGTCCCTTCCGCTCGAGCCACTCGGCGGTGATGCGACGTCGTCGCTCGGAGCGCGCGGTGATGAAGTGCACCTCGTGCCCGGCCGCGACGAGGCGCGGGAGCGCGTCGGTGCAACCGGGATAGCACTCGAGCTCGGAGAAGAACGTCCCGTCGTAGAGGTTCATGCGGAACTCGTCCTTCTTCTGTTTGGGTATCTGGGTGAAGGAATCGAGAAGCGGCCAGCCGAGCGTGCCGTCGCCCAGATCGACCCCGAACTCCTTCGCGAACGCCCGCAGGTAGGGGGCCGCGCACTCCGCGATCACGTCGTCGATGTCCACGCCGATCCGCATCTGCGCCACATTGTGCGATGTGCACCGCGATCCGGTCGCGTGTGTTAACCTCTTCCGGCAATTGAATACGCGCTCTTATCAAGAGGGTGGAGGGAGACGGCCCGATGAAACCCGGCAGCCTGCGGCTCCAGTCCGCAAGGTGCCAAGTCCGCCGGATCCGTAAAGGATCCGGAAGATAAGAGGCGGAACTGAAGGACGACCCCGTCGGGGTCGTTTTTCTTTTTCCCCTCGTTGGAGGTAAGCGTCATGTCCCAGCGATACTCGCTTCGCTGCCGTGGATGCGGCGCCGCGTATCCCGCCGACGACCGGCACGCCTGCGAGCGCTGCCTCGGCCCGCTCGAGGTCGTGTACGAGCTCGACGGCAGGGGCGATGCGCTCCGCCGCACGATCGAATCGGGAGACGGCTCGATCTGGCGCTACTGGCCGCTTCTGCCCATCGACGAGCCGCGCGATCCCGGCCAGGTGGGCTGGACGCCGCTGCAACGCGCCGACCGTCTCGGCCGGCAGCTCGGCCTGCGCAACCTGTTCCTCAAGAACGACACCGTGAATCCGTCCTTCTCGTTCAAGGACCGCGTCGTCGCGATCGCGGCGCAGAAGGCGCTCGAGCTGGGGTACGGCACGATCGCGTGCGCCTCGACGGGCAATCTCGCCGGTGCGGTCGCGGCGGCGGCGGCGCGACTGGGGCTAGAGGCCGTGGTCTTCGTTCCGTCGACGATCGAACCGGCCAAGCTCACGGCGCCGACGGTGTACGGGGCCAAAGTCGTCGAGGTCGATGGCACCTACGACGAAGTGAACCGGCTCTGCGCGCAGGTGGCGGATGAGCGGCACTGGGCTTTCGTCAACTTCACGCTCCGCCCGTACTACGTCGAGGGCTCGAAGACCCTGCTGTTCGAGACCGCGGAGCAACTCGAGTGGCGCCTTCCGGACGCGGTCGTCATCCCGGTCGCGTCAGGGGCGCTGTTCGTGAACACGGCCAAGGCAGCGCGAGAGCTCGTTGACGCTGAACTGGTGCGGCCTCTTCGGGCTCGTCTTTTTGGCGCGCAGCCGGAGGGCTGCGCACCCGTCGCCGCCGCCTTCGATCACGGCGAGGACCACTACGTGCCGGTGCGCACGCCGAGGACGATCGCGCACTCGCTCGCGATAGGCGCCCCCGCCGATGGCAACGCCGTTCTCGCGCTGTCGCGTGACAGCGGCGGTGCGGTCGTGTCCGCGGATGACGACGCCATCGTCGCTGCGATCCGCACGGTCGCGGAGGGCGAGGGCATCTTCGTCGAGCCCGCGGCCGGCGTGACCCTCGCGTGTCTAGCCCGTCTCGCGCGCGAAGGCGCGATCGAGCCGGACGATCTCGTCGTCGCGTATCTGACTGGCAACGGCTTCAAGACGCCCGAGGTCGTGCCGGCGCCGGAGGATCGGCGCATCCGGATCGGTGCGCGTCTCGACGATTTCGAGCGCGCCTTTCCGCAAGCTTTGGAGGTGGCGTGATGGCTCGCGTTCGGCTTCCCACGGTCTTGCGCCCGCTTGCCGGCGGGGTGACGACCATACCGATCCAGGCCTCGCGGCTCGATGCGCTTCCGGCGGAGCTCCGCGCCTCGCAACCGAAGCTCGCCGAGCGGGTCCTTGCGGGCGATTCCTTCTCCGAGTTCGTGAGCGTCTTCGTCGACGGCGAAGACGCGCGTTATCTCGGAGCCGAGATCGCGCTGGGCGAGGCGACGGAGGTGACGCTGCTGCCGGCGATCTCGGGCGGCTAGCCTTCGGCCGAGTTGACGACGCTCGCGCTGAAGCTGGTGCTGACGCCGGTGCTGATCGGCGGCGCGAGCCTCATCGGACGCCGCTTTGGACCCGGCGTCGCGGGATGGTTGATCGGGCTGCCGTTCACGTCCGGGCCGATCGCGTTCTTCCTGACGCTCGAACGAGGTGAGGCGTTCGGCGCCGCGGCCGCGGCGGGCATTCTCGCGGGCACGGCGTCGCAAGCGGCTTTCTGTCTGGCCTATGCCTGGGCCGCGCGCCGGCGCCAGTGGCCGGTGGCGCTTGGCGCGGGCAGCCTCGCGTTCGTGCTCGTCACCGTTGCGCTCAATAGCGCCTCGCCGCCGATCGTGACGACGGTGATCCTGGCCATCGCCTCGCTGTTGATCTCGATCCCGCTCTTACCTCGCGGCGTTCCGCCGCGCGCGAGTCCGGCGCTGCCGGCCTGGGATCTTCCGGCGCGAATGACTCTGGCCACGGTCTTCGTCCTGGTGCTGACGACCATCGCCGCCGCCCTCGGACCGTATCTGACGGGTCTGCTGTCGCCGTATCCGTTGTACGCCGCGATCCTGGCCGCGTTCGCGCAACACCACGACGGTCCGCAGGCCGCGACGCGAACCCTGCGCGGCCTTCTCTTCGGGCTCTTCGCTTTCGCCGGCTTCTTCTTGGCGTTGAGCCTGTCCCTCGAGACGCTCGGCGTCGGGGCCGCGTTCGCGGCGGCAATCGCCGTCGCGCTAGTGATCGAAGCGGCTTCGTTCCGGCTGGCGCGCTAAGCGCGGATCGGGTCGCCCGAGATCACGTCCGCAGCGCGCGCTCGATGTCGTCGAGGTGCTCTCGCCGGTGCTCGGCGCGCGCCAGGTTGAACGGACCCTTCGCTCGTATCTTCGTCACCATCTCGTCGCTCAGCGCCTCGACCCTCCCGTCCGCCTCCTCGGCCAGACGAAGCGCCAGCCGCGCCGCGTCGCGCGGCTGAAGCGCCAAACAAAGCGGTTTGGCCGAGTCGTTGATCCACGACGGGTCTTCGGGCTCGTAGTCGCCGGGTGGCGGCTCGATACCGCGTGCCCATTTCTCGAGCGCGAAGATCGCGCGCGCGTCCCAAAAGCCCACGTGCGCGAGCAATGCCGCCACGGTCCAGCCGGCCGGCATGGGCCGACGGAGCTGCTCGTCGGTCAAACGCGTCACCAGCGCGCGCAGCCGTTCGCGCTCCGTGTCGTTCTCGGCATCGTGAGCGCGATCAACCAGAACATCCTTCCGCATCACAGCCTCCCGGAATCGGCATTCTATGAGTGCCGGACGACGTCGCGAAAAGGCCACTGCGCGGCGGGTCGAGGTCTCTATGGTCGTAGCCGCAATGCCTGTTGCTTCTCGTGCCGCGCTGATCAAGGTCCGCCGGATCTGTCTCGCGCTGCCGCAGACGACCGAGCGGCTGAGTCACGGCGCGCCGACGTTCTTCATCCGCGAGAAGCGCTCCTTCGCGACGTTCCTGAACGACTTCCACGGCGACGGCCGGCTCGCGCTGTGGTGCGCGGCGCCGCCTGGCGTGCAGCGCGCGCTCGCGACGGCGCGGCCCGAGCAGTTCTTCGTGCCGCCATACGTCGCTCATCTCGGCTGGCTCGGCGTGAGACTCGATCGCGACCTCTCCTGGCAGGAGATCGAACGCGTCCTCCAGGACGCCTACGTCACCGTGAGTCCGCGGGCCCCTCGCGGCCGAACCGCTCGATGAGCTCGTCGACTGTCGCTCGCGACACGCTTATTCGCCCGCGATCGGCGGTTGAAAGTCGCGCAGCACGCGAATGAACAGCAGCGCCGGATGCGACAGCCGGGTGAGCAATCCGATCATCAGCAGCCACACTGAGCCGAGAGCGACGTTCAACAGGTTGAAGGCGACCTGTGAGGCGGCGACGGCGATGTAACGCCGGACCCAGTCCCGTGACTGCCATTCGTTGCGCTCGGCCAGCGCGTTTCGAACCTCCCACACTTCCGCGATGACGAGGAGCAAGCTGGAGAGCCGTATCGCCAGCATCTCGTCACCCGCGACGGCGTAGTAGAGCGGTAGCGGAGCGAGCGCCAGGAACATGCACACGAAACCGAGTAGCACGATGCTCCGCAAGCGCCAGAGCTCCGTCCGCGACCAGGCCGCATCGCGGCGGAACGTGGCCACGAGGGCGCCGAAGCCGGCGATGCTCAGCGCCAGACCGGCGATCGCGGTAAAGAAGAATTGACCGGTCATGCGGCGAGCTCTCCCAGCACGCGCGTCACGGCGTCGCGCCAGTCGGCCCTGATCGGCAGCTGACCGCGGATCTGGCGGTGCCCGACGACCAGTTTCGGGAACGCCTTCTCGATGCGACGGCGCTCGTCGAGGCGGATGTCCCGGCGGGCGATGATCCGCAGCTCCCCCTTGCGCGCCCGCAATTCCGCGACGCCGGCGCGGATCGCGCGGAGCTTGACCTCGAGACCGAACAGGAGGTTTCGCACCGGTTCGGGCGGCGTGCCGTAGCGATCGCGAAGCTCCGCGGCGAGCTCCTGTAGCTCCTCCGGCTCGCGCACGCCGGCGATCCTGCGGTAGAGCTCCAACTTTCGTACCCGGCTCGGTACGTACGTATCAGGTATCGCGGTCGGGAGCGCGAGGTCGATCGTCACCGGCGGGAGGTCGGCGCGCCGCTCGACCGGCTCGCCCTTGAGCTCCTCGATCGCCTCCTGCAGCAACTGCGTGTACAGCTCGAAGCCGACGGCGGCGATGTTGCCGTGCTGCTCGACGCCGAGCAGGTTGCCGGCGCCCCGGATCTCGAGGTCGTGCATCGCGATCTTGAACCCGGCGCCGAGCTCGTTGGCCTCGAACAGCGCCTGCAATCGCGCCCGCGCCTGTGCCGTCAGCTGCTCCTGTTTGTTGTAGAGCAGGTACGCGAAAGCCTTCTCGCTCGAGCGGCCGACGCGGCCACGCAGCTGATACAGCTGCGCCAGGCCGAACGTGCCGGCGCGGTTGACGATGATCGTGTTCACATTGGGGATGTCGAGGCCGGACTCGATGATGGTGGTGCAGACCAGGACGTCGTGATCGCCGCGCGCGAACTCGGTCATCACCCGCTCCAGCCGGTCCTCATCCATCTGCCCGTGCGCGACCGCGTATTTGGCCTGCGGCGCCATGTGCTCCAGGCGACGGGTGACGTGCTCGATGCCCTGGACTCGGTTGTGCACGAAGTAGACCTGGCCGCCGCGGTCGATCTCGCGGAGGAGCGCCTCCCGAACGACATCGTCGGAGTATTCGACGATCTTGGTCTCGATCGGCTGACGGTTCTCCGGCGGCGTCTCGATGACGGAGATGTCGCGCACACCCGACAGCGCCATGTGCAGCGTGCGCGGGATCGGCGTCGCCGTCATCGACAGGACGTGCACCTCGCTGCGCATCTGCTTAAGCCGCTCCTTATGCCGCACGCCGAAGCGGTGCTCCTCGTCGATCACCAGCAGACCGACATCCTTGAAGGACACATCGGACTGCAACAGCCGGTGCGTGCCGATGACGATGTCGACCTCGCCGAGCGCGAGGCCGGCGACGACCTCGCGCTGCTCCTGGGGCGAACGGAAGCGAGAGAGCATCTCCACTTTCACGGGGAAGGTGGCCAGACGCTCGCTGAAGGTCTGGAAGTGCTGCTGCGCCAGCACGGTGGTCGGCACCAGCACGGCGACCTGCTTGCCGTCCATCACGGCCTTGAATGCAGCGCGCAAGGCGACCTCGGTCTTGCCGAAGCCGACGTCGCCGACGATCAGGCGGTCCATCGGACGCGCTCGCTCCATGTCTTTCTTGACGTCCTCGATCGATTGCACCTGGTCGGGCGTCTCGGTGTACGGGAAGGAGTTCTCCAGCTCGATCTGCCACGGCGTGTCCCGGCCGAACTGATGCGCCGGCACGATCTCGCGCTTGGCGTAGATGCGGAGGAGCTCGCGGGCGATGTCCAGGACGGCCTTCTTGACCTTTTTCTTGGTCTTCAGCCAGTCCGCGCCGCCGAGCTTCGACAGCGCCGGCGGCGTGCCTCCGACGAAGCGCGTGATCTTGTCGATGCGCTCAGTCGGCAGAGAGACGCGGTCGGTGCCGGCGAACTGCAGCTCCAGATACTCGCGCTCGACGCCGGCGACCTCCTTGGTCACGAAGCGCTCGAACCGCGCGATGCCGTGCTCCTCGTGCACCACCAGATCGCCTGGCTTGAGGTCCATGAGCGCCTGCGCGAACGCAACGCGGCGTCGGCGCCGCTCGGGATGGCGCGGCTTGCGGAAGCCGAACATCTCCGCGTCGGTGAAGACGCGAAGTCCGATGTCGGGCGCGACAAAACCCTCGGCCAGCGGGACGTGCAGCAGCTCGAGCGCTCCGGCGCCCGGGATCTCCTGCAACGAATCGTGCGGCGCGACGTGCACGTCGCGCTCGGCCAGCAGCTCCGCCAAGCGTTGAGCCTGCGGCGAGGCGATGACGTCACGGGCTTCGCGCGCCCCGGCGATCATCGCCAGGAACTGCTCCAGCCGCCCGGCGTAAGACGGCGCGCTGCCCCAGCCGAGCCGGATGGCCTCGCCGGCTCCGCTCAAACGCACGCTGCCGCGTTCGGCCGCGAAGGCGTCGAGGCGTTCGCGCTCCACGTACGCAGGAGGGAGCGATGCGACCGGAAGGCCGTGTTCGGCGAGCTCGTCGCGACGCTCCTCGGCCTGACCCTCGAGCGCATCCCGGCCGAGCTCCAGCTCCATAGTCTCTTCCAGGACGAGCGTCGATCGCTCCGGCAGATGATCGAGCAACGAAGACCGCGCGCCGACGAGCGGCGCAAGCGCCTCCATGCCGTCGGCGTACCCACCACCGCGCAGACGGTCCAGGAACACGCGCCATGGCGCGGTGTCGTCGCCGTAATCCAGATCGTCCCAGCCGTGCGCGCCGAGATACGCCGCCGCCTCCGCCGCGCGCTCGAGCGCGAGCTCGCGAGCCGGAAGGATCACGACCTCGGCCACAGCGTCGAGCGAGCGCTGCGTCGCGGGATCGAAACGTCGCAGCGACTCGATCTCGTCTCCGGCCAGCTCGATGCGCACAGGGGCCTCGTCGGAGATCGGGAAGACGTCGAGGATCCCGCCGCGTCGCGCGAACGTCCCGGGCTCGGCGACCTCCGTGACCGGCTCGTAGCCGATAACGAACAGCCATTCGGCCACCTCGTTCCAGGACAACCGATCGGCGGCGTGAAACGCGCGCGAACGCGCGCTCAGATCTTCCGGCGACAACGTGTGCTGCAACAGCGCGCGAAGCGAGACCACGACCGCCATCGGCTCCGGCCGCTTCGCCAACGACCATAGCGTCCAGAGGCGAGCGGATACGTGCTCACGCGAGGGGGCGGTGAGCTCGTACGGCATCGTCTCCCGATCGGGGAACGCGAGCACGCGATCCTCGCCCAGCCAGGCCGCGAGCTCGGCGCGCCAGCGGCGCGCGCGATCTTCGTTGGGCACGACGATGCAGACGCTTCGCGCGCCCTCGGCCACAAGCGAGGCATAGAGGTACGCCCTGCCACCGGCGACCGCCTCGCCGAGCACGATGTTGCGCCTGGCCTCGAGCGCGTCGGCGATGGCCCGGAACGGTGCGGCCTCCCGCGCCAGCGCGGTGACGCCACCGAGACGGACGCCGTTCGACGTCTTAGTCGTCTGCAGCATTCGCCGTTTCCCGGTTGAACTTCTCCATCGCGCGCTCGATCCCATCGCGCAGCAGCACCTCGATCGCCTCGGACGCGCGCATCACCATGTCCTCGGCCTTCGCCTTCTCCTCGCCCTCGAACGGGGAGAGCACGTGGTCGGTGAGATCGCCGCGCTGGCCTTCGGGATGGATCCCCAGACGGACGCGGGGAAAGGACTCCGAGCCGATCTCGGCCACGATCGAGCGCATTCCGTTGTGCGTACCAGGACCACCCGAGGGGCGGATGCGGATCTTGCCGAGCGGGAGGTCAATATCGTCATAGACGACGACAAGGTCTTTCGGCTCCAGCCGATAACGCTGCAGCAGACGGCGTACAGAGTGGCCGCTGTCGTTCATGAATGTCCCGGGTCGAGCGATGGCGATCCGCGTCGTGACCAAGGTTCCCTCGGCGATGCGCGCGTCGGCCGCTTTGCTCTTGAATTCAATGCGGAGCCGCTTGGCCAAGCGATTCGCCACTTGGAATCCGACGTTGTGGCGCGTTCCGGCGTATTCCTCGCCGGGGTTTCCGAGCCCGACGATCAAGCGATCGGCCCGCGGGGCTTCGCCGCGCGAGAAGAAGCGCATCCATCCTCCGCAGACGCCAAAAACGGGCCCACCGCGTCGGTGGGCCCTTGCGCCACTAGCGTATCGCGTCGGCGGCACCGCTGATGCATTGGTCTCGCGGGATGAGGCGGACCGCGGGACTCATCGGTGGTCTGGCCCTCGCGGTCGTGCTCGTGTTCGCCGCGGGCGTGATCGGGCACGATCCGCTCGCCGCACTCTTCCCCAGCGCGCAGGCCGTCGCCGACGATCCTCCGGCGTGGATGAGCGAATACGCCACCGCGTTCTGCGGCGGCGATACAGCCAAGGTCGCGTCGCGCGTCGACGTGTCGCTCGCGAGCGAGGACGACGTGCAGCAGGCTTTTGCTCGTCGGGACTGGGGCTGCGACGCGGTGCGTTATCTCGGCGCATCGACGGGCAAGGCCGGCACGGCGTACATCTACATCCTGCACGACCCGAGCACCGGCCTGGACAACTGGTGGGTCTTCACCGCGGCGGGCCAGAAGATCGTAAGGATCGACTAAGCCCTCGCGAGCGGTAACGCGTCCGAAAGGATCGCCCCGGCAAACTCCCCGGCATGACCACACCGATCCGATTCACACGCGAAGAGCGTGAGCGCGGGCTGCGCCGCGTCACGCAGATCACGCGCGCCACCGCACTCGGCGGCCTCGCCGCGGTCGTGGGATTCGCCTGCGCCGCAGCCGCAACGAATCCGGGAAAAACCACCGCCACCGCCACGACGACGGCAGCCATGGCAGTCGCCGCCTCCAGCGCGACGACGACCACAACGACGACCACGACAGCGCTGCAACGCACCACGACGCCGACCACGACCTCGAGTCGCGGCGTGGTCACGACCGGAGGTTCCTAGTTCATGAACGACACGATCCTGTGGTACGCCACGCGGGGCGCGGGCGCCGTATCGCTGCTCCTGCTGACGGCAGTCGTCTGCCTCGGCATCGTCACTTCGCTGAAGTGGCAAAGCCGTGCCACACCGCTCTTCCTCTCTGTGAACCTGCACCGCAATCTCAGCTTGCTGTCGATCGTGTTTCTTGCGCTCCACATCGTCACCGCGGTCGTGGACCCATTCGCGCACCTCGGCATCATCGCCGCGCTCGTTCCGTTTTCCTCCTACTACCGCACGTTCTGGCTCGGCCTTGGCGTCGTCGCCTTAGATCTCTTCCTGGCGCTGATCCTGACGAGTGTCTTGCGAGCTCGCGTCGGACAGCGCGCCTGGCGTGCGGTCCACTGGCTCTCGTACGCGCTGTGGCCGATCGCGATCGTGCACGGCATCGGCACCGGCACCGATTCAGCGGCGCCGTGGATGCTCGCCGTCGACGCCGTGTGCCTGCTGCTGGTCGCGGGCGCGGTGACCTGGCGCGTGTCGGCGCGACCGAAAGCGATCCACGCCCCTTCCCCCTCCAGCGCGGCGGGAATCCCCTCGCCGCACCGCGCTCAGTCGTAACGGTTCCGAAAGGATCAGCGCGGCAGACTCGATCGTGATGAAGATCGCCACGACCGGCTGGCGCGCGCTTGGCACGTCCGTGCACGTGCTCGTCAGCGGCGCCGCTGCACTCGGGCCGGCCTCCACAGCCGTCAACGACACGCTTCGTGCCGTCGATCTCGCGTACAGCCGCTTCCGCCCGGACAGCGAGCTCGCCACCGTGAACACGCACCAGGGTCGGCCCGTTGCCGTGAGCGCCCTGTTCGCCGACGCCGTCGCCGCGTCCCTGCGCGCGGCCCGCGAGAGCGATGGGGCGGTTGACCCAACGGTCGGGAGGGCAATGCGGGTCGTCGGATACGACGACGATTTTCCGCGCCTCGCGCGCAGCGCCGGGCCGCTCACCTTACGCGTCGAGCCTGTGCCCGGCTGGCGGAGCATCCGCTTTGACCGCGAGAGCCGGACCATCGCCCTTCCGCCGGACGTCGAGCTCGACCTCGGATCGACCGGCAAAGCCTTCGCCGCG
>VBHP01000105.1 GCA_005881435.1 Chloroflexota bacterium
GTCCGCAGCGGCCTTGAACTTCTGAGCGTCCGAGCCCGGAACCCAGCCGCGCACGGTGAGCTCGCTCTTGGTGACCTTCCAGCCGTCGCCGACCTTGTCGAACGTGACCGAGGCGCTCACTTCGAGCTTCTTCGGTGGCGTGCCGGCACGTGCGAGTCCGGCTGATAGCGCCATCGCAAAACAGGACGCGTGTGCCGCCGCCAGAAGCTCCTCAGGTGAGGTCTTGCCGCCCGGCGCCTCAGTGCGCGCGGACCAACTCACCGGAAGATCGCGGAAGAGACCACTCGATCCGGAGCTGACTTGTCCCTTTCCCGAGGTGAGCTCGCCCTCCCAGACGGCATCGGCGCGACGAGTCGTCGCCATGTCACTCCTCCTAGATACGCGAGATACGGAGGAGTCTGCCCGAAGTGACTAGGAGGCGCCGACTTCCGTCGTGGCCGGGGTGGGGCCGTTCGACCGCAGCGCGTGCTTGCCGGTCGCCGGCTCGTAGCGAGAGAGCTCCTTGTCCAGGTTCTCCATCTTGCACTGGCCCTGGAACGTGACGCCCTTCTCGATCATCAGGGACGGCGCCCAAATGTCGCCCCGCACCCTGGCCGGGTTGTGGAGCTCGACGCCTGTCTTCGCCTTGATGTTGCCGGTGAGCTCACCGCGAACGATGACGCTGCCGCAGTTGATCTCGGCCTGCACGCGGGCGCCTTCGCCAATGATGAGGACGTCCCCGGTCGTGATTTGGCCGGTGAACTTGCCGTCGATACGGACGGTCCCCTCGAAGCTGAGCTTGCCTTCGAACTCGATGCCTTTCCCCAGCAGGGCGTTGACGTTCTCTTGGGTGGCAGGGTCGCGCAGCGTCGTCATCGTCGTCGTTCGCTCCTCGTGTGCTGGGGACACGGGCTCGTGCGCCTCGAACGGCGCCGGCGCGTCTCCCCGCTTCTTATTGTCGCGGAACATTCACAGCACGGAACGGCACCGCCGGTCACCCGTTATGCCAGGCAGCCCATGCACGGTGAGATCGGGGGCCGTGTCCTCGTATTCGACCGCGGTGTGCTTGAGGACGTCGACTTCCTGCGGGCGTCGTTCGACACGCTGACCATCACGGGGTCGCTGCTGGTGCGGTGCGACTTCCGTGGGATCGGCTTCGATCCGCGCTGGCAGGCGCTCTTTTCCGCGCAGCCGCAGAACATTTTCCGCGAGTGCATCTTTGACCGCGCGGACCTGAGGCGCCTGCACCCGGGCCAGGCACGGTTCGAGGCCTGCACCTTCGAAGACGCGAACCTGGACGGCTGGACCTCGTACTGCGCGGAGTTCGTGGAGTGCCGCTTCGGCGGCCGCATCACCAACGCCCGCTTCCACGGTCGGCCATGGGGCCCGGACGCCGAGCACCTGGATCCGCCGCGCGAGAAGAACGAGTTCCGCGGCAACGACTTCAGCCGCGTCGAGCTGGTCCAGACCGTGTTCGTGAACGGCATCGACGTGCTCGCGCAGCACTGGCCCAACCAGGGCTACGTCTACCTGGACCGCATCCATCAGCGAATCACACGCGCGCACGCCGAGGTCATGCGCTGGCGCGATCTCGATGGTCGTAAGGCCGCGCTCGCGCTGCTACAGGCCACATCGCTCCTCTACGGCAAGCAACGCGAGGTCATTCTGCGCAAGGGTGATCCGGCCGTACCAACTCCGCCCGAGGTCGAGGAGCGCGTCCTCGATAGTCTGGCCCGCGTCCTCTAGCTCTCGAGCATCGTCGGCCCGTCGATCCGCTCCAGCAGCTCTCCACGTAACGCCGCAGCACGGGCGAGTGCTCGTACACCTCGGCGGCGCGGCCCCCGACCGACGGGTCTCAACCGGCGAGCAGCGTCCGCAGGCGTTCGGCCGCGCCGTCCGGCACCAGCAGCACCTTCTCGCGCCCGCGTTCGCCGGCGATGATCTGCACGTCCCACTCCCGCACCTGGAGCGCCGCCGCGACGAGCGCGCGCACAGCCTCGTTGGCCTTGCCGTCGCGAGGCGGCGCGGTGACCCAGGCGCGGAGCCGGCCACGCTCGAGCGCCAGCCGATCACGCGAGGCTCGCGCCGTGACGCGCACCGAGAGCTTCAGCATTCAGAAAGGGACGCGAAGCACGCGGAGCAGCAGCTCGTGCACGAGCTGCAGCAGGATGAGCGCGATCGCCGGTGAGAAATCAAGGCCGCCCATCGCACCGCTCGCGGCGCGCCGAATGGGCGCGAGGATGGGCTCGGTGATGTCGAAGATCCAGCGCGAGAGACCCGCCGGCAACGGCAGCTGTACCCACGATAGGATCACGCGAGCGAAAATCGCGATCGTCAGCGCCAACGAAAGTCCGTCGACGAACGTTCGCGCGAACGCGATCGCGAAGCACTCGACGCACATGGGCCTACCGCCCGTTCATGCGCCGGGCGACCTCATCGAGGCGGTAGCGTGAGGGCGTCGGGCCGCGCTGGTCCTGATAGCGGCTGTCGAGACCCGGCGAGCCGTACGGCTTCTCCGCCGGCGTGGTCATCATGAAGAACGAGATCTGCCCCACGCGCATGCCCCTGTACAGCGTGATCGGCAGATTTGAGACATTCGAGAGCTCGAGGGTGAGGTAGCCTGAGAAGCCGGGATCGCAGAAACCGGCCGTCACGTGCGTGAGCAATCCGAGACGTCCCAGCGAGCTTTTTCCCTCCAGCCGCCCCACGATGTCGTCCGGAAGCGTGACCTTCTCCAGCGTGGACCCCAGGACGAACTGGCCCGGATGGAGCATGAACGGCTCGCCATCAGGCGCCTTTGCGACTTCGGTCAGGCCGTTGAGGTCTTTGGCCAGGTCGATGAATGCTTTCGACACGTGGCGAAACACGAGAAACGCGTCGTCCAGACGAAGGTCGACGCTGGCCGGCTGGACACAGGACTCGTCGAATGGCTCGATGCAGATGCGGCCGGCGTCGATCTGCTCGCGGATGGAGCGGTCGGAGAGGACCATTCAGGCCCGAGTGTATTGACCGTCCGCCGTAACGCTTCCGAGACGCTCCGGGTCGCCCGAACCGCACCACATTTCACGATGGTCGCGGCCGTCCTCTTCGTTCATGCTCGCGGTTGTCGGGATCCTCGTCCCGCAGCCGCGCTGTTTCCAACTTCGCGATGCCAGCGGTCTTCGCGGCGGCGTGGGGCTACATCGCCGCCACCGCGATGCGGCGAACGTCATCGAAGGTGCGGGCGACGTAGTCCTCGCCTCCGGATGGCCCTTTGGCCACGCCCCACAGCACCAGACAGGCGTGGGCCCGCGCCGCCCGGGCCATCTCGATGTCGATCCGCGTATCGCCGACGATCAGGGTCTGGTCCGGTGTCACGTCGAGGCGCCGCATCGCCTCGAGTGCGAGATCCGGCGCAGGCTTTCCGACCGCGACCGAATCGCCGCCGAGGAAGAGGTCGAAGTAGTCACCGACGCCGAGCATCCGCAGGATGCGTTCGCCGTCCCGCGCACGCTTCCCGGTCACTGTCGCCTGCATCACCTTCGCCTCGCGGATCGCTCGTAGCGTCGGCTCGGCGCCGGGATAGAGCGCGGTGACGGGGATCATCACCTCGTCGTAGTGCGCGCGATATTCGTCGCGGCAGGTGACCAGGAATTCGTCCGTCGGCGTCTCGAAGGCGAGCCGGAAGAGCTCCTCGAGGCTCAGGCCGGTGCGCTCACCGATCTCGTCGAAGGGCAGGATGCGCCCGCCGTGGCGCCCGATGATCTCGTTCGCGCAATCGACGACGAAGCGCACGCTGTCGGTCAGCGTCCCGTCGAGATCCCAGCAGACGAGCCGGATACTCACTCAGATGAGCGCGACGATCGTGGTTGGCAGCGGCCCGAACGGGCTCGCGGCCGCGATCGAGCTGGCACGTTCCGGCCACGCGGTCCGCGTCATCGAGGCCGAGGATAGCCTCGGCGGCGGTCTGCGCTCCGAAGCGCTGACGCTTCCAGGTTTCGTCCACGACGTGTGCGCGTCGGTGCATCCGCTCGCGCTCGCATCGCCGTTTTTCCGTTCACTTCCGCTGGCTATGGAGTGGGTGCACGGCATCCCACTCGCCCACCCGCTCGACGATGGGCGCGCGGCCTTGCTCGAGCGCACGGTCCGCGGCACCGCGCGACATCTGGGTCACGACGGACCGGCCTACTGGCGGCTGTTCGAGCCGCTCGTCCGCGATGCCGGCGCGCTCCTCCCGCTCCTGCTCGCACCGGTGCGGCCCACGCGTCACGCGCTCCTGCTGGCCGGCTTCGCGCTGTACGCGCTGCGATCGGCGCAGAGCCTGATCGACGCGAAGTTCAAGCACGAGCGTGCCCGAGCGCTGCTCGCCGGCATCGCGGCGCATTCGCTGCTGCCGGTGGCCCAGGCGCCCTCGGCGGGATTCATGCTCACGCTTGCGATCCTGGCGCACTCGGTCGGCTGGCCGATCCCGCGTGGAGGGTCACAGCGTCTCGCCGACGCGCTCGTCGAGCACGCGCGCGAACTCGGCGTCGGATTCAGTACCGGCGAACGGATCGTGTCCTTGGCGCAGTTGCACGAGGCAAGCGCCGCGGTGCTGTCGCTCACACCGCGCCAGCTGCTCGCGATCGAGGACGGCCGTTTGCGGCCCGGCTATCGCCGCGCGCTGGACCGGTTCCGCTACGGGCCGGGTGTGTTCAAGGTGGATTACGCCCTCGATTCCGTTGTTCCGTGGCGTGCACGCGAATGCTGGCTTGCGGCAACGGTCCACGTGGGCGGCACGTTCGAGGACATCGCCGCCAGCGAAGCCGCGGTGTCGCGCGGCGAGACGGCCGAGCGGCCCTTTGTCATCGCCGCACAGCCGACGCTATTCGATCGCAGTCGTGCGCCGGCTGGTAAGCACGTGCTGTGGGCGTACTGCCACGTGCCGAACGGATCCGAGGTCGACATGACGTCGCGGATCGAGGCGCAGATCGAGCGCTTCGCGCCGGGCTTTCGCGACCGCATCGTCGCGCGCCACACCATGAACGCTCGCCAGATGGAAGCGCACGACGCAAGCTTCGTCGGCGGCGACATCAACGGCGGGCTGGCGAACGTGCGCCAATTCTTGGCGCGGCCGATCCTCTCGCTCGATCCCTATCGCGTGCCCGGCACGAAGCTGCTGCTGTGCTCGGCGTCGACGCCGCCGGGCGGAGGCGTCCATGGAATGTGCGGCTACTTCGCGGCGCGCTCGGCGCTGCGACGGCTCAGCGCGCCGTGA
>VBHP01000033.1:0-40938 GCA_005881435.1 Chloroflexota bacterium
AGGCGATGCCGCAGGGATTCGTGTACTTCACGATTGCCACGGTCGGCTGCGGAAAGTCGTTGGCGATCTGCCATGCCGTGTCGAGGTCGAGCATGTTGTTGAACGAGGTCTGCCTGCCGTGCAGCTGCACCAGCGACGTCATCATGCCGTCCTCGGCGCGGATGGCGTAGAACGCGGCACTCTGATGCGGGTTCTCGCCGTAGCGCAGGTCGCGCACTTTGCCGAGCGCGATCGTCAGCTCGTCGGGGAAGAGCGTGCCGAGCTCGGCATTCAACTGCGACGCGATCTGTGCGTCGTACGCCGCCGTGTGCGCGAACGCTTCGGCGCCGAGGCGGCTGCGCAGATCGTGGCTCACGTCGCCGGAAGCGCGCAGCTCCTCGAGCACGGTCTGATAGCGGTCCGGCCGTGATACCACCACCACGCCATCGTGATTCTTCGCCGCGGCGCGCAGCAACGTGACGCCACCGATGTCGATCTGGTCGATGAGCTCCGGCCCGCGAAGACCGGCGCGCACCGCGTCAGCGAAGCGGTAGAGGTTCACCGCCACCAGGTCGATCGGAACGATGGATCCGGCACGCAGCTCGTTCATGTGCGATGGGTTGTCGCGGCGAGCGAGCAGGGCCGCATGGATCTGGGGGTGCAGGGTCTTGACGCGGCCTTCGAGTAGTGACTCCGAGCCGGTCAGGTCACTTACCGGAAGCGCCTCGACGCCCTCGCTCTTCAGCGCGCGCCGCGTCCCATCGGTCGCATAGAGCTCCCACCCGAGCTCACGTAATCCCGCGGCGAACGCGGGGAGGCCCGTGAGATCGGAAACTGAGAGAAGAGCCCGCATGCGAGAGGCGAAGTATATGGCGGCCCCTTCCGATTTGACCTCGGTTTGGTCGGACAGGACCAAATCGGAAGGGGCCGAAGCACCCCAGTAGACTTTCGCGTGTGATCGACATCGGACACTTCATCCAGCGGCTGACCGATCCGTTCAACACGGAGTCGCGCTTCTACTGGCCGCTCGTCGCGGGCGTGTTCATCGCGATGATCCTGCACACGGCGTGGTACCTGTGGAAACCGAACCGCCCGCGGAACCCGGTCCGCGACAGCGTCGAATCCGTGGCGTATTGGATCGACTTCGTGGTGCTGATTCTCTTCCTCGTCTTCCTCTCGGCAAAGGTGCGGGCGTACGTGCTGGTCGTGCTGCTGGTCATCGAATGGCTCAGCCTGGCGTACGTCTATTTCATCTACGCGCCGCCGCGCTTCGAGGCGTTCAGCCGCGAGGAGCGGCGGCAGCGCTACATCCCGGAGCCGCGACGACGGGCGGCGCGCCGCTAGCGCTCGTCGATCGACTCGTACGTGACCTTGAAATCCCGATAGCGGCGCTCGCCGCCTAACGCACGGACCTCGACGTCCTCGACCCGCGCCGAGGGCGGACCGCGCCGGCACCATTCGACGAAGCGCTCCACGGCGTCATCGTCCCCCTCGGCGACGGTCTCCACGGCGCCGTCCTCGGCGTTGCGGACGCGCCCGGTCAGGCCGAACCGCCGCGCCGCGTCGGCTGAGGCGAAACGGAAGTTGACGCCCTGGACGCGTCCGCGCACGAACACGTGAACGCGTTTCAACGCGGGCGTTCGCTCCGGCGTCGCCGCTCGATGTGGGCCAGCATCGCGTCGAGCGGCTTGGTGTTCTCGACGGCTGCGGCGGTGGCCCAGCCGCGGCGCGCGTTCGCGACGCCGAACTCCATCCACTCCAGCTCGCCGATGGCGTGCGCGTCGGAATTGATCACGAGAGGCGCGCCCGCGGCGATCGCCCGCCGCACGGACACGTCGGCGAGGTCGAGGCGCTCCGGACCGCCATTCACCTCCAGGCGGCAGCCGGTCTCCGCCGAGACGCGGATGAGCTCATCGACGTCGACCTCGTACGCATCGCGCCGTTCCAGAAGCCGGCCGGTGGGATGGCTGATGGCGTCGATGAGCGGATTGCGCATCGCGCCGACGATCCGCCTGGTCATCACGTCCTTGGGTTGGTGCATCGCCGAATGGATCGAGGCCGTGACGACGTCGAAGAGCAGCAGCACTTCGTCCTCGTAGTCGAGCGCGCCATCGGCGCGGATGTTCACCTCGCAGCCGGAGAACACGCGAAACGGGCGGAGGTCGCGGTCGAGACGCTCCAGCACGGCGTTGCGTTCGCGGATGCGGTCCACGGTCATGCCTTTGGCCATGCCCAGCGAGATGCTGTGATCGGTCAGGGCGACGTATTCGTAGCCCAGCTGCTTTGCCCGCCGCGCCATCGCCTCTAGCGAATCTCGGCCATCGGTCCAGTCCGAATGCGTGTGCAGATCTCCCTTGATGTCCGGCCGCCGGACGAGAACGGGCAGGCGATGCGCGAGCGCGGCATCGATCTCGCCGCGATCCTCGCGCAGCTCCGGCGGGATCCACGACATCTCTAGTGCCCCATACACGTCCTCCTCGGTCGCGCCCGCGAGCGCTGGGCCGCTCTCCTCGCCGACGCGGTAGAGCCCGTACTCGTTGAGCAGGAGGCCGCGCGTGAGCGCCACGTGGCGCAGGCGGACGTTGTGCTCCTTCGACCCGGTGAAGTAGATCAGCGCCGCGCCCCACGAGGCCGGCGCGACCGTCCGCAGGTCGACCTGCTGACCGCTCCTGAGCACCACTGTGGTCTTGGTCTCGCCGCGCGCCAGCACGCGCTCCACTTCGGGGTACGCGGCGAAGACGTCGTGCACCGCGCGCGGCGGCGCCTCAGTTGCGGCGAGCACGTCGATGTCGCCGATGGTCTCGGCCATGCGCCGCAAGCTTCCGGCGATCTCCAGGCGCGCCGCCGGCGCGTGTTCCCGCAGATACGCCAGCACAGTGCCCGCGTCGCGCAACGCGTGGTGCACGAGCGACCGCCCCGAGCGGCGGCGCAGCTGCTCGATCGATTGCAGGATCCGCTCCGCGGTTTTCGCCTGGATCTTTGGCAGCTGCTGCAGCCGCCCCTCGCGTGCCGCGTCCTCCAGCTCCTCGATCGTCGTGATCTTGAGGTTCTCGTAGATCGTTCGGGCTGTGGCCGGGCCCACGCCAGGCACGCGAAGCAGATCCAGCAGCCCAGGAGGCGTCCGGGCGACGAGCTCCTCGTACCGCTTTGCCGTCCCTGTATCGAGAAGCTCGACGATGACGGCCGACACGGACGGTCCGACCTTTTCGATCTCGGTGAGACGGCCCTGATCGCGATAGACCCCGAGTGGCTCCCGCAGATCGCGGATCGCTCGCGCCGCGGCGCGGTAGGTGACGGCGCGGAAGGTCCCCTCGCCGCCGAGATCGATCATGTCGGCGACGTCGTCGAGCACCCGCGCGACCCGCTCGTTCGACATCTCGGCGGCGTCGCGCCGCGACTTCGCGGGCGCGCGCGATACGAGCGAGGCGTCGTCGCGCGGCATAGGGCGATTGTCGCAACAATCGAACGCGTGCGGCGCGCCTGGCTTGTCGTCGCTCTCATCATCGGCGCCTGCTCGTTTGGCCCCGGGCATGCTGCGCCTCCCGATCCGGTCGGGACGGACACCAGCCCGGGCGCGCTCCTCGCGGCCTTCGATCGACTCGCGCCGCCATCCGACCGCGCGCCGTATCTCACGGCGTCCGGACCGCTGGTGGCGGCTGGCGATCTGTCGCTGCCGACCGGTTTCGCCGCGGACAAGCTGCTGCCCGACGACGGCGTCGCTCATCCCACCGCGATCGCGATCGCGCCCGACGGCCGCCTCGTCGTTGCCTCGGAGAACGGCTTCGTCACGTCGTACGACGTTTCGGGATCGACTGCTCGCGACGAGCGCCGCGTCGGCGACGGTTTCAAGCTGCCGCTCGGACTGCTGTACGTCGGCGAGGTGCTGTACGTCAGCGACAACGGAACGGTCTGGCGCGTGCGCGGCAGCGAACGCACGGCCATCGTGCAGGGGATCCCGACGTTCGAGCACTCGACCGACGCGTTGGCGCTCGGGCCTGACGGCCTGATCTACCTCGGTGTCGGCGCGACGTGCAACGCCTGCAGCGAAAAGGACCCGCGGAACGCGACGATCGTGCGCTTCGCGACCGACGGCTCGGGTCTCCAGGTCGTGGCGCGCGGGCTGCGCAATCCCTACGGCGTGGCGTTCAATACCGGCGACGGGTCGCTGTGGGCGACCGACAACGGACGTGATGATCTCGGCGCCGATGTCCCGGACGAGCTGAACCTCATCCAGATGGGCAAGCACTACGGCTTTCCGGACTGCTATGGCATCGGGCGCGGCTCGAATTGCGATGGCACGACCGCGGCGACGCTCGAACTCGATGCGAACTCCTCCTCGGACGGTCTGGTCTTCTACACCGGCTCGAGCTTCCCGCAGGAGTACCGGCAGAATGCGTTCGTGGCGCAGTGGGGTAGCTTCCGTCGCACTCGCGGCAAGAAGGTCGTCCGCATCGTGCTGGTGAAGCGGGCGGGCCAGTACGAAGCCCGCTCGGTCGATTTCGCCACGGGATTCGACGCGCCCCTTGCGCTCGCGGTCGGTCCCGCCGACGGCGCACTGTACGTCGCCGACCACGGCAGAGGCACGATCTACCGCATCCGCTGGACCGGCAGCTGATGCGGCGCCTGGCCCTCGCGCTGGCCGTCGCGGCGGTGATCGTCATCGTCGCCACGGCCGGCCTCTACGCGCTCGGACGCGCCGCCAACGTCGGGCCGTTCGCGCCGGGCGTGCCCACGTCGTGGCTCTTCACCGCGATCTCTCGCTCCGGCGAGGACGGCGACGCGCGGGAGATAGAGGTCATCGACCTGGCCACCGGCGATCGTCAGCTATTCACCCTCGACGACCGCGCCTTCGACATCGCCCTGTCGCACGATCGACGCACGCTGTATGTCGGGACGACGAACGGTCGCATCTTCGAGCTCGACGCCGTGCACGGCACCGTTCTTGGCGAGATCAAGCTCGCTAGCGGCGGCGAAGTGCGGCGTCTCGTGATCCTTCCCGACGGCCAGCGCATCCTCGCTGTCACGACCGGCGCCACCGACGCGACAGCCTCGCTCATCGACCTCGTCGCGCGTCGTGAGAAGTCGAGCCTGGCGCTGGGGAACCGTCTGATCGGACCGTCGATCGCCGGAAGGGACGTGGTGCTGTCGTCGAGCGATCGGCAGAGCGTCGAGCAGCTGCTGACGCTGGACCTCGATCCTCTCCGCGTCAGGGCGGAGGTGATCCTGTCTTCGCTGGGGAAGCCGCTCGGGCCACGCACCGCGGCGCCCTCACTCGAGCTCGCGAGCGATGGCTCGATCGTCGCGGTCTCGCCGTATGCTCTCCGGCTCAGCCTGCTGTCGGCGGCAGGCTCGCGCCGTGATGCGGAGATCCCATTCGCGGCTGGGAGCCCGCCGTTGCTCATTCCCGGATTCGATGGCGATCTCGTACTGACACAAGGCGACAGCGTGATCCAGCTCTGCGTCGGCACCGGCGCGCGGGCGGAGCGTTACGTCGCGCCGCGGGAAACCCTCCAGGTCGTGCGCGCGGGCGCCGAGTGCGGGCGGTACGCCCGGCTCGGCGACGGTGCGATCTACCTCGCGGTGCGGGCCAAACCCGAGCTTCGAGAGCTGGATCCGGTCACCGGGCAGTTGCGACGGACGCTAGCCCTGGCGGGCTTTCCGCAGCGTGTGGCGTACTAGCCGAAGAATGCTGGCGCGCCCAACGGTGTTGGCGCGCTAGAGGAGCGACGGCGCGTGGCCGGCGTTCTTGCGCGCCAGCTCGAGGTATTGGAAGGCGCGCTCGTAGTCGCCACGCTCGCGCAGCTTCTGCGCGTACTCCGAAGCGTATTCGGAGACGCTCGGGAACATCTCGATGCCCCGGGCGAGCTCGATCGCGCCGTCATATGCCGCGTCGGACCCGGCGTGATCGCCAAGCGCATGGAGCGCGGCGCCGACCAGTCGCCTCGCGCCGGCCTGCTGATAGACATCACCCGCTTCGCCGAGATGGCGTTCGGCGTCTTGCGCGAGTGGCAGGGCCGTCTTTGCGTCGCCTCGAGCGAGCGCGACGCGCGCGAGCTCGGTGTCCGCGATCGCGGTGAAGCGCGTGTCCCCCGCGGCGGTGGCGCGGTCGCGGCAGGCGCGCGCGAAAGACTCGGCTTCATCGAGCTTGTCTTGATGCGTGTGCAACGTCGCCAGCGACAGCAGGACCAGCTGTTCGAAGCGCTGATCCTCGATCCGGCGGAACAGCTCGAGGGCGCGACGGTAGTTCGCGATCGCCCCGTCGAGCTCGCCCGAGTCGTACAGGCTCACGGCGATACCGGTCAGCGAGCGGGCCACGTTGCGCATATCGGAGTGACGGTTTGCCAGCGCCAGCGCGGACTCGTAGTACTGGATCGCCTTCGCCGTGCGGTTGAGCCGGCGGTAGGTCGTGGCCAGGTTCACCAGCACACGAGAGCGAAGCCGCACGTCGAGGATCTCGTGCGCGTCGAGCGTGTCGAGCGCCGCTTCGAAGGCCTCGGAGGAGGCGAAGATTTGACCGATGTTGCCGTAGGCGATGCCTTTGACCAGCAGCGTGCCGGCATGGACGGCGGGCGCGCTGGCACGGTCGACGAGGCGCAGCGCCTCGTCGGCGAGCTCGAACGCGGCCTCGTTGTCGCCGCTGCCGACGGATGCCTGCGCGCACCAGCGCAGGAAGCTCGCGCGCTGCTCGGGTTGGAGATCGAGCCGCAGCGCCTCATCGCCGATCCGGCGCAGCTCGGTCCAGTCGGACCGCTCCAGCGCGGCCTGGGCGGCGAGATCCAAGAACTCGAGCCGCTTCTGCAGCGAGAGTGGTTCGTCGCCGAGGAAGTAATCGAGGCTCTTGCCGAGACGGCTGGCGATGAGCTGCAGCGAACGGATCGACGGCCGAACGCTGCCGCTCTCCAGTTGGCTGATGAAACCCTTGGTCAGCTCCTCGCCGGCGAGTTGAGCTTGACTCATCCCGCGCTCTTGGCGCGCCGATCGAACTCGTGCGCCGAGAGTGTCTGCGGGACCCGTCCGGCGGGTACTAGTGGCCATGGACCTCCGCACCATTCGTGAGCATTCGCGAGCGACCGTTACTAGATCGAGACCCGGTTAAGGTTGACGCGTTTCGTAAGGCCTACCTAGACTCGCGACGAGCCTAGCAGGGGGCGAAAGCGCTGGGCAAGGGAGCGAGGCGGCATGAAACTCATTCGAGTCCTCGTCCTTCTTGCCGTGCTCATCGCAGGATTGCTGAGTACGGGCATCGCCGTATCGGCCGCGGTCGACCTGACCTACTCGCCGGCCGAGGCCATCGACCCAGGCTTCGAGTAACACCGCCGCGACGTCCCAGTAAACTCGCGCCATGGCGGCAACAGCGCTGGGACGTCGCGAGGTCATCGAGATCGAAGGCAAGCGATTCGTGTATCAGCACGGCTACCGCATGGGCCGTGTGACGTACGTCGTACGTATTCCGCTCACCAAGAACATGGCCGTCTGGATCCCCGGCCACCTCGGGGCCCAGGAGATCGAGGCCAGCCTTCGTGGCGAGAACGCGTTCATGCTGCAATAGCGGTGCGCGCTGTCATACAGCGCGTCCGCCGCGCGCGCGTCCTGGTCGACGACGAGGTCCTCGGCAGCATCGCGACGGGCCTCGCGGTCCTGGTGGGAATCGGCAGATCCGATCACGCCCGCGACGCCAAAGCGCTCGCCGAAAAGGTCGCGGCGCTGCGCGTCTTCGACGATGACAGCGGCCACATGAATCGTTCGCTCAAGGACGTCGGCGGCCGGATCCTGGCGGTGCCGCAGTTCACCCTGTACGCCGATCCGCGTCATGGGCGCCGGCCGGACGTCGCTGCGGCGGCGGCGCCGGAGGACGGGCGGCGGTTGTACGAGGCGTTCGTCGGCTTCCTTCGCGGCAACGACGTGGCGGTCGAAAGCGGGCGTTTCGGAGCGCACATGCGGCTCGAGCTCGAGAACGACGGGCCGGTGACGATCGTGTTGACGACGGACGGGTGGCGGGAGGCGGAGCTGGGATGAACCTGAGGCACTCTCATCGAGGTGAGTCAGCCGCTCGCGCGCTGACCGCGTGCCATCCTCCGCGGTGGATGACCTGCGACTCCGGGCGCCTGCCCCGGCGAAGTGACGGCGAGGGACGATCTGCCGCCGGATGCCCGATCGCGATCGCGCCGACGACAGTCGCGCGCTCGGGGACGCCGTATGCCGCTTTCAGCTCGGCGTGGCGACGCACGCCGAAGAACAGGGCGCCGAGCCCTTCGTTCACCGCGGTGAGCAAGATGAGCATCGCCGCCATCGCCGTGTCGACGTCCCAGAACGGGACCGGCCAGCGCTTCTCATCGCGATCGGTCCACCCTTTATCCGGCTCCGCATACCGCGACAGGTACACCTCCCTTTCGCTGACGCAGACAATCACCAGCGGGGCGTTGAACAGCGCCGGATAACCGAAGCGGTTGCGGTCGTCATCCGACCAGATCACGTCCCAGAACCCTTTGGTATCCGGGCCCTCGAACACGAGGAACGACCAGCCCTGGCTGTGACCCGCCGACGGCGCGCGACGCGCATTGCGAAGGATCCGCTCGACGACGTCGGGAGCGATCGCGCGTGCCTCGAACGACCGGACCATCTTGCGTTTCCGTACGACGTCCTGAAATTCCATCGCGGCCTACGGCGACGCGAACTTGGAGAGGATCTCGTCCTGTAGGCGCAGGAAGGGCTCGTCCCAGCCGTGCCCGCCGCCCTCGATGACGTGCACGATGCCCTCGGGCAGTCCGAGCTGCCCCAGCGCGTCGCAACGAACGAACGAATCGTGGCTTGGCACGATGATGAAGAGCGGTCCGGTCCACCGTTTGGCGTGGGCCAGGCGGTCGGAGAGAAGGTCCACGGCGAGCTCGCGTGCCGCGCGCGGATGCACCATGGCCATGTTGCGTTGGTCGATGGCGTCGCGCTCCGGCACGACGCGACCGCGATCGACAAAGATGGTCTTGTACAGCCGCGTCACTCGCGCGAGGTGGCGCATCCGCGCCAGCAGCGGGCGCATCGGCCGTGACGCGAACAGGCGGATCTGCCGCCGGAAGAACGGCGTGGTCGCGTCGGCGAAGAGCGGCGTGTGCAGGAGCAATCCGCGGACGTCCTGCGGATATCGCGACGCGATCTCCAGCGCGATGCTCGCCCCGGAGCACAGCCCGCCGATGTGCGCCGGGACCGCACCGACGGCCCGCAGGAGCTGATCGCAGAACTCCGCGTAGGCCGTGGCGTCGTGGCGCCCCGCGAGAGGGGGCGCGCCGTGACACCCCGGCAGGTCGGGGACGATCACGCGGAAGCGACGCGACAGCGTCGGTATCCATGGCTCGAAGTTCTCCCATGATCCGGCCCAGCCGTGGATGAGCAGCAGCGGTTCGCCCCAGCCGGCCTCGGCGTAGCTGTACCGCGCACCCTGGAGCTCGACCTGACGAAGGGTCACGTCCACGCCTCGAGGTTACCGCTTCAGCTAGGTCCGGAAGAAGGCCATGACGCGCGTGACGTAGTCAGCGGTGTGCGTAGAGGTCCTCCGCGCCGGACGGTGGGGTCGTGGCCGGGACCCTAACGGGAGGCGACGGCGACCGCCTCTCGCTCGGCCTCCTCGGACACGCCGCCGTGCTCGAAGACGATCTCCCCGTTGCGTTCGTCCACGATCACGCGCTCGCCCTCGTGGAATTCGCCCCGCAGGATCGCCAGGGCCAACGGGTCAAGGACGCGGCGCTGCAGCACTCGTCGGATCGGCCGCGCGCCGTAAACCGGATCGAAGCCCTCGTTCGCGAGAACGGCTTTCGCCGCGGGCGTGAGCGTGATGTCGATCTTCTTCTCCGCCAGACGCTTCGACAGCCCCGACATCTCCTTGTCCACGACCTCGGCGATCTGCTGGTCCGACAGGCCGTGGAAGATGACGATCTCGTCGATGCGGTTCAGGAACTCCGGGCGGAACGTCTGCCGCACCAGCTCCATCACACGCTGACGCATCAGCGCGTCGTTGTGTGTCAGCTCCTGGATGAAATGCGAGCCGACATTGCTGGTCATGATCAGCACCGTGTTCTTGAAGTCGACGGTGCGGCCCTGACCGTCGGTGAGACGGCCTTCGTCCATGACCTGGAGCAGCACGTTGAACACGTCGGGATGCGCTTTCTCGATCTCGTCGAACAGGATCACGGTGTAGGGACGCCGGCGGACCGCCTCGGTGAGCTGGCCGCCCTCTTCGTATCCGACATAGCCCGGAGGCGCGCCGATGAGACGCGCGACGGTGTGCTTCTCCATGTACTCGGACATGTCCAGCCGGACCATGGCCTTTTCGTCGTTGAACAGGAACTCGGCCAGCGCGCGGGCGAGTAGCGTCTTGCCGACACCGGTCGGACCCAGAAACAGGAACGATCCGATCGGCCGGTTCGGATCCTGCAGCCCGGCGCGCGAGCGCCGCACCGCATTCGCCACGGCTTCGATGGCCTCATCTTGACCGACGACGCGCCTGTGGAGGTGCAGCTCCATCTTCAGCAGCTTGTCCATCTCGCCTTCGAGGAGCCGCGTGACGGGGATCCCGGTCCACTTCGAGACGACCTCGGCGATGTCCTCGGGCGTGACCTCCTCGGTGAGCATGCGACGACCCTTCTGCAGGTCGGCGAGCTTGGCTTGCGCTTCGGCAAGCTCCTTCTCCAGACGGGTCAGCGTCGCGTACTTCAGCTCTGCGGCGCGGGCGTAGTCGGCGGCGCGCTCGGCCCTGTCGACGTCGGTCCGGACGCGCTCGATCTCCTCTTTCTTGGCACGGATCGCGGTGATGGCGGCCTTCTCCTGCTGCCAGTGCGCGCGCAGCGAATTGCCTTGCTCCTTGAGCTCGGCCAGGTCGCGCTCCAGGCGGGTCAGGCGATCGCGCGAGGCGGGGTCCGTTTCCTTGCGCAGCGCTTCACGCTCGATCTCCAGCTGGCGGATGCGGCGCTCGACTTCGTCGAGCTCGACCGGAAGCGAATCGATCTCCATACGCAGCTTCGAGGCGGCCTCGTCAACCAGGTCGATGGCCTTGTCCGGAAGGAAGCGGTCGGAGATGTAGCGGCTCGACAGCACCGCCGCGGCGACCAGCGCGCTGTCGAGGATGCGGACGCCGTGGTGCAGCTCGTAGCGCTCGCGGAGCCCGCGCAGGATCGAGATCGTGTCCTCGATCGTCGGCTCGCCGACGAACACCGGCTGGAAGCGGCGCTCCAGCGCGGCGTCCTTCTCGATGCGCTTGCGATATTCGTCGAGCGTGGTGGCGCCGATGGTGTGCAGCTCGCCGCGCGCGAGCATCGGCTTGAGCATGTTGCCGGCGTCCATGGCGCCTTCGGCCGCGCCGGCGCCGACGACGGTGTGGAGCTCGTCGATGAACAAGATGATCTTTCCCGCGCTCTGCGCGATCTCCTTCAGCACCGCCTTGAGCCGTTCCTCGAACTCGCCGCGGTACTTCGTGCCCGCGACCATCGCGCCGAGATCGAGCGCGAAGATCGACTTATCCTTCAGTCCCTCGGGCACGTCGCCGCGCACGATGCGTTGCGCCAGACCTTCGACGATGGCGGTCTTGCCGACGCCGGGGTCGCCGATGAGCACAGGGTTGTTCTTCGTCCGACGCGACAGGATCTGGATCACGCGCCGGATCTCCTCGTCGCGGCCGATGACCGGATCGAGCTTGCCCGTGCGCGCCAGGTCGGTCAGGTCGCGCCCGTACTTCTCCAGGGCCTTGTACTTGGCTTCGGGATTCTGGTCGGTGACCCGCTGGTTGCCGCGGATCTGCGCCAGCGCGCCGAGGGCGCGGTCGCGCGTGATGCCGGAACGCCCAAGCAGCTCCGCGACCGGGCCGCCGACTTCGAGCACACCCAGGAAAAGGTGCTCCGTCGAGACGTACTCGTCCTTGAGCCGATCGGCTTCTTTTTGCGCCGACTGGATCACGCGCGCCAGCCGCTGCGAGAGCGAGGGCTGCGTCGCGCCATAGACCTTCGGCTGCTTGTCGATGCTCTCGCGCAGCGCGGTCTGGAGCTGCTCCGGCGAGCCGCCGAGGGCGCGGACAAGGTCGGGGATGATGCCGCCGTCTTGCTCCAGCAGCGCCAGGACCAGATGCTCGACGCCGATCTCGGACGCGGACGCGTCCTGGGCCAGGCGCTGGGCGGCGAAGACCGCCTCTTGTGCCTTTTCGGTGAACTTGTTCAGATCCATATGCCTGCTACCGCTCCCCTGCCATCAGCAGTCACAACAAATGACTGCGGACGTCCTCCTTATGTTGCTCGGCGATCTTCCTGAGGCACGCCTTCTCGTCGTCACTCAGCTTTGTCGGCAAGATCACCTTGACGGTCACGTACATGTCGCCCTGGCCGGAACTGCCGAGCCGTCGCATCCCCTGCCCCGCCAGCCGGATCACCCGACCGTTCTGCGTCTCCGGTGGGATCCGCAGCGTGACGCGTCCTTTGAGCGTCGGCACGACCACCTCCGCTCCCAGCATGGCCTCGGCCAGCGTGACCGGCAGCTCGACGTGGATGTCGTCGCCGTCCCGCTTGAAGAACGGATGCTCCTGGACGCGCACCACCAGATACAGGTCTCCGGCCGGACCGCCGGCCCCGCCTTTGCCTCCAGCTCCGGCCAAGCGGATGCGTTGGCCGTCGCGCACCCCGGCAGGGACCTTGACCGTCAGACGGCGTCTGCCGCCCTCGGGCTGCTCGAGCTCGATCGAGCGCTCCGCGCCGCGATACGCCTCCGGGAGCGTGACCTCGACGATCGTCTCGAAGTCCTGGCCGGCCCGGGCGCGCGCGCCGCGTCGCGTCGTAGTGCCACCGCGAGCTGAGGCGGTCGCGGCCCCGCCGAGGTCTCCGAAGAAGGTGCGAAAGAAATCGGAGAACCCGCCGGCATCCTCGAACTCATCGGCCCCACCGTTGCCGTACTGGAAGCCGCCGGGGCCGGTGAAGACCCACTCGAAGTTCCGCCCCGATCCCTGCTGCTGCCACTGCTCGTATTGCTGCCAGTTCGCGCCGACCTGGTCGTAGCGCTTGCGCTTCTCGGGATCGGAGAGGACCTCGTTGGCCTCGTTGACCTCCTTGAAGCGTTGCTCGGCGCCGGATGCCTTATTGACGTCGGGGTGCAGCTCGCGTGCGAGCTTGCGGTACGCCTTGCGGATCTGCTCCGGCGTGGCGTCCTTGGGTAGCCCGAGGACTTTGTAGTAGTCCTTGTATTGGACTGGCACGACGCCTGAGCCTCCGATGCCTCTTTAGTTCGAGCGTGGGCCGGTTGCGGCGACGGACGCGGGCACCGGCTCGTCCGCCCGAGACGGCACGACGGGCTGCTGCAACGCTGTCTGCAGCACCTCGCTCACGTCGCTCACGAGCTTGATGTCGACCTCGTCCTGTACCTCCTTCGGCACATCGACGAGGTCCTTCTTGTTCTTCTGCGGCAGGATGAAGGTCTTGATGCCGGCGCGGTGGGCGGCGAGAAGCTTCTCCTTCACCCCACCGATCGGCAGCACTTTGCCGCGCAGCGTGATCTCGCCGGTCATCGCCACGTCGCGCCGGACGCGGCGGCCGGTCACGGCCGACACCAGCGCCGTGACCATCGTCACGCCGGCACTCGGACCATCCTTCGGGATCGCGCCCGCGGGGACGTGGATGTGGACGGCGTGATCGCTGAAGTACCCCTTGGGGATGCCCAGCTGCGGTTCCCGCGCGCGGATGTAGGACAGCGCCGCACGCGCCGATTCCTCCATGACCTTGCCGATCTGGCCGGTGATCATGAAGTCCTTGTCGCCTTCGACCTTGCCGTCGATCACGGTCGACTCGACCGTCAGCACGTCGCCGCCGTACTCGGAGACCGAGACGCCGGTGGCCGCGCCGACCTGGTCCTCTTTCTCCTCGACCATGCCGTAATCGAAGCGCGCCGGCCCGAGGAACGTCGCCAGGGTCTCCGCATCGATCGTCACCAGATCGGTCGTGCCCTCGGCGTAACGACGCGCGACCTTGCGACAGATCGTGGCGATCTCGCGCTCGACGTTCCGCACTCCGGCCTCGCGGGTGTAGTCGCGGATGATGTGACGCAGACCGTCGTCGCTGAAGACGATCTTGTCCTTGTCCAGGCCATGCTCCCTGGTCTGGCGCGGCACGAGGTAGCCAAGCGCGATCTTGAGCTTCTCGTCCTCGGTGTAGCCGGGCAGGGCGATGATCTCCATGCGATCGCGAAGCGGCGACAGGATCGTGTCGACGATGTTGGCCGTAGTGATGAAGATCACCCTGGAGAGGTCGTACGGCACCTCGAGGTAGTGGTCCGAGAAGGAGTTGTTCTGCTCCGGGTCCAGCACCTCGAGCAACGCCGAGCTCGGGTCGCCGCGGAAGTCCGCGCCGACCTTGTCGATCTCGTCGAGCATGAACACCGGATTCTTCGTGGCCGCGGTCTTCATTCCCTGGATGATCCGGCCGGGCAGCGCGCCGACGTAGGTACGCCGGTGCCCGCGGATCTCGGCTTCGTCCCGGATGCCGCCGAGCGACATGCGTACGAACTTCCGGCCCATGGCCCGCGCGATCGATTTGCCGAGCGACGTCTTACCGACGCCCGGCGGACCGACGAAGCACAGGATCGGGGCGCGCAGGTTCTGGCTCAGCTTGCGCACGGCCATGTACTCGAGGATGCGGTCCTTCACCTTCTCCAAGCCGTAGTGGTCCTCATCGAGGATCCGCTTGGCCTCCTTGATGTCCCAATCCTCGATACCGGTTTCCTTCCACGGGACCGTGATGAGCCAATCCAAGTAGGTGCGGATGACGCCCTGTTCCGGAGACGCTTGCGGGATCTTCGCCAGCCGGTCTAGCTCCTTGAGGGCCTTGTCCTTGACCGGCTCGGGCATGCCGGCCTGCTCGATCTTCTCGCGCAGCTCCCTGGTCTCGGAGCCACCCTCGTCCTCGCCGAGCTCCTTCTGAATCGCCTTGAGCTGCTCGCGCAGGATGTACTCCCGCTGCGTCTTGTCCAGCGTCGACTGGACCTCGCTCTGGATCTTCTGCTTCAGCTCGAGGATCTCGTTCTGCTTGGTCAGGAAGACCGACAGGATCTTCAGTCGCTCGCTGACGTTGCGCGTCTCGAGCAGCTGCTGCTTCTGCTCCAGCGACAGCTCCGGCGACGCCGAGATCAGGTCGGCGAGATAGGCCGGGTCCTCGGTGCTGCGGACCTGGACCGCGTGCTCGGGAAGGACCGACCCACCGTTCGAGACGTACTGCTCGAACAGGCTCCTGACGTTGCGCACCAGCGCCTCGAGCTCGATGCCGGCGGGTACCTCGTCGGGGAGCTCCTCGACCTCGACGACGAAGTACGGAGACGCCTTCACGAACTGCTTGACGCGGACCCGGGAGAGACCTTGCACGATGATCTGCGCGCTGCCGTCCGGCAGCCGCAGCAGGCGAACGATGTTGGCGACCGTCGCGACGCGGTAGATGCCGTTCTCGTCGACCTCGTCGACGTCGCCGTCGCGCTGGGCCGCGAGCACGATGAGGTGCTGCTCCTGCTGCGAGGCCATGGCCGCGTTCAACGCGGCGACGGATTTCTCACGGCCGACGCCCAATGGGACGACGAGTCTGGGGAAGACGATGGATTCGCGGAGCGGGACGAGCGGCAGCGTGTTCGGCAGCTGGTCGCCGTTCTTCCCGTTCGAGCGCGCTTCGGTCGTCATGATCTCTCCTCTATCTATCGCGATGGCTTCTTAGAGTTCCTCGGCTTGGGTCTCGATGTCCGCGCGCACCTCATCGACGAGATCGTCGAACGGTCGGAGCTGCAGGATGATCTTCACGCCTGCGAGATTCACGCCTCGCCGCCGTGTGAGATACCGAATGGCCCGCACCCGAGCGATGTCGTCGTCGGAATAGAGGCGAATGTTCGTCGGCGTGCGCACCGGCTGAAGGAGCCCCTCCTCCTCGTAGATCCGCAGCGTGCGGGGATGGACGCCGGCGAGGTTCGCCGCGACGGAGATCACGTAGACGGGTCGCACGCGCATGGGTTCCTTTTCTAAACCATGACAACGGTATTGTCAAGACTGCTATACGCGCCGTCTCCAGTCGGCAAGCACCGCCTTGGCGTGGCCGGGATAGGCGATCCGCGCCGGCAGCTCGCCGGGTCCGAACCAGCCCAGCTCCACGGCGTCGTCCGAGGCGCGCTCGCGGCCGCCGCTCACCTCGGCCAGGTAGTAGAAGTTCAGCGAATGCGGCCGGATCTGGCGGTCGACGTACACGCCGAGCAGCCCACGCAGACGCACCCGTAGCCCGGTCTCCTCCCGCAGCTCGCGTCGCGCGCCGGCCTCGGGATGCTCGTCCGCCTCGAGGTAGCCGCCGGGGATGTCCCACCAGCCGCGGTACGGGGTGACGCCGCGCTTCACCAGCAGGACCTTCCCGTCTCGCACGACGAGGGCGCCGGCGCAGGGTTTGGCGTTCTCGTAGGCGATCTGACCGCAGCTCCGGCACACGCTTCGCGACCGCCCCGCCACGCGGCGTCGCGACAGGCGACCGCCGCAGGACGCGCAGAAGCGAAGCGACGGCTGCGTCCGTGTCATCGTTCCGCTACCCGACGAGCGCTTTGCGGACCTCCGGCTCGGCTGACGTGGGCGTGAAGGCGATGATGCGATCGCCAGGCTGCAGACGCTCGTCCGCGCGGGCGCGCACAAGCTGACGTTTCCGCACGATGCACCCGACGGTGGCGCCTTCCGGCAGCCGCAGCTCCTTGATCGGTTTTCCCGCTGACGGCGAGTCCTCGGCGATCTCGGCCTCCACGATCTCGAGACCGGCGGTGACGAGGGGCATGATCGGCACCAGACCGCGCATCGGCAGCTCCTGCTCGATCACGCTCATGAGCACTCTCGTGCTCGATACCGTCTCCTCGATCCCGAGCTTCTTGAACACGATCTCGTTCTTGGGGTCGTTGACGCGGGCGATGACGCGTGGCACGCGGCAGTGGACCTTCGCCATCTGGCACACCACCAGGTTCACCGGATCGTCGCCGGTCGCCGCGATGACCGCATCGGCGCGCTGGCAGCCGGCCTCGAGCAAGAAGCGCCCCTCGTCGGCGGAACCGGTCAGCACGATGTTGCCGAGCTGCTCTTGGATCCACTGCGCTCGACGACGCTCCTCCTCGATGACCATCACCTCGTGCCCGGCCTCGATGAGCGCCTGCGCCAGGTGGAACCCGACCTGGCCGCCACCGGCGATGACGAAGTACATCTACTCCTCCTGCGGCACGACGTCGCCGGCGAGGATGGCCTCGCGCCGCCGCGCGCGATCGAGCAGCGACCCGGGCTCGCTGTCGCGACCGATCAGCATCTCGTGCACGAGCTCGGACAGGATGGTGGTCCGCGACCAGGTCTCGATGCCCTTCGAGCGGTAAGTCTGCGCGCGGATGGGGTCGTTGATCTTACACAGCACGCGTCGCACGCCGAAGATCTCTTTGGCGATCTGGGCACCCATGATGTTGCGGTTGTCGCCGTTCGTGGCGATGACGAAGGCCTCGACCTCCTGGATGCCCGCGCCGCGCAGCACGTCCATGTCGATGCCGTTGCCGAGGACGGTCGAGCCGTTGAACGATTGCGGCAGGTTCTTCGCGAACGCCGCGCTGTTCTCATCGACGATCGTGACTTCGTTGCCTTCGGCGTCGAGGCGGCCGGCCAGCATGCCGCCCACGCGACCACAGCCGACGATCAGCACCTTCATGCCGGCACAGCCCGATCGCGCAGCGCGATCACCTCACAGGGAGCCTTGAGGAAGACGTTCTGAACGGTCCGGCCCACCGTGACCTGACCCATGCGCCTACGGTAGGGCATCCCGATGATCACCAAATCGACGTTCCGCTGCTCGGCCTCGTGCACGATCGCGGACCACGCCGTGCGAGCCGCGACGTACTCGGTCTGCAACGTGATGCCGACCGACCGGCCGACCTCCTCGGCCGCTTCGAGCAGCCGCTCGGCGCGGACCTCGTCCTCAGTGAGGTCGGCGTCGAGTGGACGGTTCCACTGCACTTCGATCACATGCAGGGCTTCGATCTGCGCCTTGTTGGGCTTGCCGATGAGCGCGGCCAGCCTGACGACATCAGCGTCCACGGCGGCACCGGCGAGCGGCAGCAGGATCCGTTTCGGCTTCATGGGCGGCAAGAGGATACGCGGAGGCTACGGCGCTCGCTCCTCGGGCGGGACGTGGTAGGGCACGTCGATCACGACCGTGTTCGGTCGGAAGAACAGCGCCAGCTTGATGCGCAGCGCGGTCTGGTTGTGCAGCGCGTACTCCCACCAGTGTCGCGGCACGAACTCGGCCAGCACCACGGTGATCGGGCGTCGCGTGTCGTCGCGATCGATGTCGTCGAGATAGCTCTGTAGCGGCGGTAGCAGCGCGCGGTAGGGCGATGTGACGACGTCGAGCTTGATCTCGGGAACGATCTTGGTCCACCGCTCCTGGAACGCTTTGGCGCTGGCCTCGTCGTCGTCGATGTGCAGTGCCCGGACATCGCGCGAGAGTCCCGACGCGAACGACAGCGCGCGCAGCGCCGCGCGATCGAGGCGGCTCACCGGCACGACGACGATGGGCTGCAGCGGCTCGACGCGCAGCTCGTCGGGATCCGCCACCAGCTCGTCCTCGACGGCGCGATAGTGGCGGTTGATGCCGTAGAACAGCGCCACCAGCAGCGGCATCGCGATCAAGACCATCCAGGCGCCGAACTCGAACTTCGTCACGGCAACGATGACCGCGACGACGGCCGTCACCGCGGCGCCGAACGCGTTCAGCCCGATCGACAGCCGCCAGTGCGGATTGCGCAGCCGCCACCAGCGGCGCACCAGCCCGGTCTGGGACAACGTGAACGCGACGAACACGCCGATGGTGTAGAGCGGGATCAGCCGCGTCACGCTGCCGCCGAATGCGGCGAGGATCAGGCTGGCCAGGACCGCCACGGCGATGATGCCGGTGGAAAAGGCGAGCCGGTCCCCGCGAAAGGCGAACTGGCGCGGCACGAACCGGTCGCGGGCCAGGATCGAGGCCAGCCGCGGGAAGCCGGAGAAGCTGGTGTTCGCGGCGAAGAGCAGCAGGAGCGCGGTGATGCCCTGGACCACGTAATAGAAGGGGCCGACCCCGACTAGCGTCCGCGTGATCTGGCTATTGACCGTCTCGGCTTCGTTCGGATCCGGCACGATGTCGAGCGCGCCGCCGATGAAGGAGAGCCCGCCGAAGATGATCGCGAAGCAGACGCCCATCACCACGAGGGTCAGGCTGGCGTTGCGCGGCTCGGGCTTCTTGAACGCGGGAACGCTGTTGCCGATGGCCTCCACACCGGTCAGCGCGACGGCGCCGGAGGAGAAGGCGCGTAGCACCACGAGCACGGTGAGGGCTTCGGCGTTCCGCTCGTAGCTCCCGAGCCACTGCGGCGGCGGCACGTAGCTCGGCAGGCCGCCGCTGAGCATGAGGAAAACGCCGTAGCCGATGAGCGCGAAGTACGACCCGAGGTAGAGGTAGGTCGGACCGGCGAAGACGAGGCCGGATTCACGAAGGCCACGCAGATTCGCCAGCGTGACGAGGGCGATGAGACCGATGGCGAAGAGCACGCGATGCTCGTGGACCGCGGGTAGCGCCGACGACAGCGCGGCGACGCCGGCCGCGGTCGACACGGCGATGGTCAGCGTGTAGTCGATGAGCAGTGCCGCGGCCGCGACGAGCCCGGGGATCATGCCGAGGTTCTCGCTCGCGACTTGATAGCTGCCGCCGCCCTGCGGGTAGGCGTGGATCACTCGGATCTCGGCGACGATGACGATCGCCAGCACGGCGATGATCGCGACGGTGATCGGCTCGGTGAGGTTGAGGGCCGCAATGCCGGCGAGGACGAGCACGCGCATGATCTCCTCGGTCGCGTATGCCGAGGAGGTGATGTTGTCGGGCGCGAAGAGCGCGAGGCCGACCTTCTTCGAGACGCGCTCGAGCGCTTCGGCCTCACTTCGCAGCGCCCGTCCGATCAAGACACGGCGCACGCGTTGGAACGCGTGGCCCAGACCCGATTCCGACTCGTAGGCCGAATCCTTGGCCTCGTAGCGACCCTTGCCCGTGAGGCGGAAGCTCTTGGGGCGCACGATCCGGACGATGCGTTCGCCCGGCCGCCGGCCGCGTTCGGGGCGACGTTCTCCGAGGTCAGGCACGATTGGCCGGATGATCATCGTCGCGCGCCATGTACGGGACGTCGAGCACGACGGTGTTGGGGCGGAAGAACAGCGCGAGCTTCAGCCGCAGCGCGGTTTGGTTGTGCAGCGGCCACTCCCACCAGTGCCGCGGCACGAATTCGGAAAGGATCACCATTACCGGTCGTTTCTTGCCGCCCTTGTCGATCGCGTCGATGTACGCCAGGAGCGGACGGATCAGCGAGCGATACGGCGATTCGATGATCACCAGGGGGATGTCGGGCACGAGCTTTCGCCACCGCTGGCCGAACCGCTTCGCCTCCTCCGGATCCGAGGCCACCAGGACGGCGGTGACGTCACCGGACATCTGACGCGCGATCTGTAGCGCCTCGATGTGTGCGCGATCGATACGACCGACGGGCACGATGACGCGCGGGTGGACGCGCACGCGGAGCGCCTCTTCCGGCGTCGCGATGACAAGCATGTCCTCGACCTCGCGATAGTGGCGATGTATGCCATAGAACAGGGCGACGAATACGGGCATGACGAGGATGACCATCCACGCGCCCTGGGTGAATTTCGACGCGGCGACCTCGACGGCCACGACGCCTGTGGCAACCGCGCCGACGGCGTTGATCGCTGCGCTGAGCCGCCAGCCCCGCTTGCGGTTCGCGCGCCAGTACCGCACAAGGCCGGCTTGCGTGAGCGTGAAGGCGATGAACACGCCGATGGTGTAGAGCGGTATCAGGCTGGCAACGCTGCCGCCGAACGAGACCAGGAGCGCGGCGGACAAGCCCGCGAGGGCGAGGATCCCGGTGGAGTACGCCAGGCGGTCGCCGCGGAAGGAGAACTGCCGCGGCATGAAGCGGTCGTTGGCCATGATCGCTGCGAGACGCGGGAAGCCGTTGAAGCTGGTATTCGCGGCCAGCGCGAGGATGAGCGTCGTCGCGACCTGCACCACGTAGAACCCGAAGCTGTTATCACCGACGAGCGCGGCGACGATCTGGCTGAGGAGCGTCTGCTGCTCGGACGGGTCCGGCACCACGCCCATCGCCGAAGCCAGCAGGCCGACGGCGAAGAAGATCGAGCCGAACAGCACGGCCATGATCACGAGCGTGATGCTCGCGTTGCGTGCTTCGGGCTTCTGGAACGCCGGCACGCCGTTCGCGACCGCCTCGACACCGGTCAGGCCCGACGCGCCAGAAGCGAAGGCGCGGAGGACGAGCAGCAAGGCCAGTGGCTGTGGCGTCAGTGGCAGCCACTCACGCGGTGACACGTCGTGCGGCAGCGCGCCGAAGAGGTTCAGCACGATGCCGTAGAGCAGCACGCCACCCAGACTGAAGACGTAGAGGTACGTGGGCGCGGCGAAGATGTTGCCCGACTCGCGGATGCCGCGCAGGTTTCCAAGGGTCAGCGCCAGAATGAACAGCACGCCGGCGAAGATCCGGTTGTCGTAGAACCACGGCGCCGCCGCCCCGACGGCCGCGACACCCGCTGCGACGGAGACCGACACGGTCAGGATGTAGTCGGCGAACAGCGCTGCCGCGGCGACAAGGCCGGCGATCATGCCGAGGTTCTCGCTGGCGACGACATACGAGCCGCCGCCGTTGGGATAGGCACGGATCGCTTGTAGGTACGAAAGCACGACGATGGCGAGGATGAGCAAGATCGCGACGTGGAGCGGAATCGTCAGACTCAGTCCGGCCAGGCCGGCGAACTTGAGGATGCGCATCATCTCCTCGGTCGCGTATGCCGACGAGGAGATGTTGTCCGAGGCGAAGATCGGAAGACCAAGCTTCTTCGAAACGCGCTCGAGCGACTCGGCCTCGGTGGGCAGCCGCTTGCCGATCAGGACACGGCGGAGTGAGTCGTAGAGGCGACCCAGCGGAGTGTCGGCCTCGAGCACGCGGTCGGTCGCGATGTACACGCCCGGGCCGGCGCGCCGAAAATCGTCGCGGTGCGGCCGAATGATCCGGACGATGTCTTCGCCGGGACGCCGGCCCTTCTCTTTACGGCGCTCCTCGAGCTCACCGGCCCGCGCCGCGCGCTGATCGTCCTCGGCGGTCACTAGAACGCGGATTGTAGGAACCTAAGGCAGCACTACTTCAGCGCGCGCGAGGATCGTGCCGCCATCGACGAATACGAACGTCGTCTGACCGGTCGGCAGCTGCGAGCGATCGATCGACGCGATCGCGAACGGCGACGTGATCACCTGCGTGACGATGCCGCCCGGCGGCGGACCCAGGAACGAGCCTCGCACCCGCACTTCCGAGCCTGCGACACTCGCACCGTCGACGCGCACGGCATACCCGCCCGTCGAGCGCTCGCCCATGAAGATCGCGATGAGCAGTTCGCCGCCGAGCGGCTTGCCGGCGAGGATCGAGAGCCGCGTCCGGTCGATGTCGGTCACGGCGATGGACAGCGACGGCGCTTGGACGTGCGCGAACTGGCCATCGGCCACGACCTGTAACGAGAGCTCACGCCCGCCCGGCGCGCCGGCGCTGCCGCAAGCCACGACCAGCAGCATGGCGATGGCGCTAGTAGCCGTACGCAAGGCGTTCCGATAGGAACGGCGGCAAGCCCCGCCGGCGCATCCGACGCTGCGTCTCGGGAATGTCATACCGGGTGCGATGGAACGTCGCTGTCCGCGCCTCGGTGTCCACTTCGAGCCAGGCTGCTCGGGGATCGCCGTCCCGCGGCTGGCCGACGCTCCCCGGATTCAACAGCACGCGTCCCTTTGCCAGGTCGATGACCTCACCTTCGCGCGGTTGCCGCGCCACGACCGAGCCACGCCCATCGCGCCACTCGAACACGGCGGGGATGTGCGTGTGCCCGTTGCAGCAATGCGGTGTCTCGGCCCGTTGCAGGCAGGCGCGTGCAGCGCTCCGCTCCAGCACGTACTCCCATACCGGGTCCCGCAGGCTGCCGTGCACGAGCGTGAACGAGTCACGCGTGGCGATCAGGGGCATCGCGCCGAGAAGGTCGCGGTCCTCGGCCGACAGCAGCGAGCGGTGCAGCAACGCTGCATCGGCGGCCTCGCGATTGAACTCGTTGACGCCCATCTTGCCGGCCACGGCGAGATCGTGATTCCCGGCGACGACGAAGGCATCGCGATCGCGCAGTGCTGCCAGCACGTCGGCGGGATCGGGCCCATAGCCGACCGTGTCACCCGTTACCCAGAGGGCGACGCCGCGCGGCGCGTCGCTCAGCACCGCCTCGAGCGCGACAAGGTTGGCGTGGATGTCGGAGAGAACGATGGCTCGCGTCACGCCGGCATCTCGTCGGCGACCCGCTGCGCCTCGGCGATGGTGAAGCGGCCCTCCTGGACCGCGCGCCCGACAACGACGCTGCGCACGCCCGCGACGGCGAGGTCGCGGACATCGATGAGATTGCGCACGCCGCCGCCGACGTGCAGCTCCGCGATGGCCTCACCGAGTGCGGACCGCAGCCGGGCAGCGAACGCGAGCGGCGGGCCGCCGAGCCGGCCGTCGGCCTCGACGTCGATCACGTAGAAACGCGACACGCCGCGCTCGGCAGCGACACGGGCGAGTCCGACAGCATCACCACCCTGGACCGATTCGGCCAGCATGACATCGCCGCCTCGCGGTCGGATCCGATCGGCCTCCACCTCGAGCGCGAGGAGGGCGCGCGCGCCCAGCGCCGCCACCGCCGGCAGACGATCCGGCGCACCGAGGGTGGCGCTGCCGAACACCACACGGGCGATGCCGCGCCGCAGCGCGTCCGTCGCGACGTCGGGATCGCACACGCTCCCGCCCAGCTGGACCGGGACGTCCACAGCACGCGCGATCGCGGCCGCGAGTGGAAGGTTGCGGTACTCGCCGGTCCGCGCTCCGTCGAGATCGACGACGTGAAGGCCTCTCGCGCCGGCGGCGACGAGGCCGCGCGCCAGATCGATGGGGTCGTCGTCGAGCGTGTCGAGCGCGCGGACGCCTTCTCGTGCGGTGGCGACCCGCCCGGCGGCGAGGTCCACCGCCGGAAGGATCACCACACCTGGCGCTTCAGCTCGCTGGCCGTGCGTGGATATCGGGCCGGGGTCGGTCTGCGTTTCGATGCGATCACGAGGCAGCGTCCGGGGAGCGCGTCGCCGAGCGAGAGCTCCGCAGTCGTCACGACGCGGGTGATCTCGCCTCCGAGTGCCCGAGCCGCGCGCGCCGCGGCGCCGAGCTCGGCTTCGACACGGCCCTTGTACGCGACGGCGTCCCCGCCGACACGGCAGAGCGGCAGGAGCAGCTCGAGGTTCGTCGCCAGCACCGGCAGCGCGCGGACCACGGCGACGTCGTGCCGCTCGCGATGCGCCGGATCGCGTGCCAGGTCCTCCGCGCGCGCTTGGATGATCGTGACGTTCGCCAGCTCCAGGGCGACGATGAGCTCCTCCAGAAAGCGCACTTTCTTGCCGACCGATTCGACGAGCGTCACGCGGACATCGCCGCGCGCGATCGCCAGCGGCACTCCCGGGAAGCCCGCGCCTGTGCCAACGTCGATCAAACGAGCGGCAGGCGCGGGCGTACGCACCAGCAGTAGGGTCAATGAATCCAGGAAGTGCTTGGTCGCGATCTCGGCCGGGTCGACGATGGCCGTCAGATTGACGACCTCGTTCCGTTCACGAAGGAGTGAGCTGTATCGATCGAACTGCCGCAGCTGTGCGTCGTCCAGATGGACCCCGCTCTGCACAAGCCGATCGAGGTGCACGATGGTCGGAGGCTCGGTCATCGTTCCGTAGACTAAGCGCGGTGCGTTTACTTCCCCTGATCGCTGCCGTCGCACTTTCGGTCGGGCCCTTCGTGCTGCCCGGCTCCGTGCTGGCGGCTTCCTGGAGCGTCCAGATCAAGAACTTCGCCTTCAACCCAGCGACGACAAACGTCTCGGCCGGCGACACCGTCACCTGGGTCAACCTGGACCCGACCGCCCACCGCGTGCACTGGACCGGCAACCAGTTCCCCGACAGTGCGGACCTGCAGCAGAGTCAGGCGTACGCCGTGACCTTCACCGTGCCCGGCGCGTACGGCTACATCTGCGGCATCCACCCGCAGATGCAGGGCGTTGTCAACGTCCAGCGCACGGTGGCCACGCCGACCCCGACGGTGCCACCACGCACGAGCGCGCCCCCGCCGACAGCGTCGCCCACGCCCTCTCCGACACCGTCTCCGAGCGAATCTCCGACGCCCTCGCCAACAAGCTCGCCGACGGCGGCCGCGACGGTGTCGGCGTCACCCTCTCCGTCGCCGACACAGAGCGCATCCGCGACGCCGCTCGCCTCCCCGGCCGTCCAGACCAACACGTTCATCGGAGTCGCGCTGATCGCGGTCGGAATGTCCATCCTGGTCGGCGCGCTGTGGTGGCGTTTCGGTCGCGCCTAAAGGTGGCAGGTGTTTTGCAATTGACCGGCAGGCGCACATGGACGATGTCGAGTGGCTCATCGAGCGGCTTGGTGACGCGCGCTGCGCGAGCTGCGGTCTGCGGTACACCAAGGGCGCCGTACGCGGCATCGGCTACGAGAACGACTACTGGTTCGTCTACGTCACCTGCCTCGGCTGCGGCACGCAGGGCGTCGGCGTCGCGATGACCAAAGGGGCTCCGGCGGTGCCCGCCGCGGTCCTGCCGTCGCCCGCGGCCCCGCTCGAGCCGGACTTCACCACCGACGACGTCCTCGACGCCCACGAGCTTCTATCGTCGTACCGCGGTGACGTCCACGGCCTCTTCTCCTCCGGCGCGCACGTCGCCTAACGTTCTCTTCGCGCACCCCAGCGAGGCCGCGTTCGCCCGGATCCTGAGCTACTACCGCATCGTCTGGCGCTACGAACCCCGGACGTTCCCGATACGGTGGGCCCCCGACGGCCGCGTCGTCGAAAGTTTCACGCCGGACTTCTATCTCTCCGAGCTCGACCTGTACGTCGAGCTGACGACGCTGAAGCAGAGCCTGGTGACGCGGAAGAATCGCAAGCTGCGGCTCCTGCGACGCCTATACCCCGACGTCTCGGTGAAGCTCTTCTATCGCGGCGACCTCGGCCTGCTGCTGGGGAAGTACGCGGTCATGGGCAAGGTGCCGCTGCACGCCCGCACGCGGCCGCGCGCGCTGCTGCCCATGCCAGAATGAGACGCGCATGAGCACGCGGGACGCGACGATGATGGACGACGTCGCCGAGATCCTGCTCGACACCGAGACCATCTCATCGCGGGTGCGCCAGCTCGGCGCCGACATCGCGCGCGACTACGCCGCCAAAGACGTCGTCCTGGTCAGCATCCTCAAGGGTGCGCTGCCGTTCCTGGCGGACCTGATGCGGGCGGCGCCGATCCCGCTGGCGCTCGATTTCCTGGAGGTCTCATCGTACGGAACCTCCACTGAGACCTCCGGCGTCGTGCGCGTGCTGAAAGACCTGGCCAACCCGATCGAGGGGCGACATGTGCTCATCGTCGAAGACATCATCGATACAGGCCTCACGTTGAACTACGTCATCGAACACCTCAGAGCGCAGCGTCCCGCGAGCATCAAGTTGTGCGCGTTGCTGGACAAGCCGGCGCGCCGCATCGTGCCGTTGCAGATCGATTACCGCGGCTTCGAGATCCCCGACAAGTTCGTCATCGGGTACGGCCTCGACTACGCGGAGCGGTACCGCAACCTTCCGTTCATCGGCGTGCTGCGACCTGAGGTGTACCGGCGCTGAGATGCGGCGCGCCCTCGTCGCCGCGCTAGCCGGCGCGATACTCCTCGTCGCCTCGTTGCCCGTGCACGCGGCAAACACGTATGGGTTGCCCGAGACGGTGCGGATCAACATCGGTCTCGAGGGCCTGACCCAGGCGGTGATCTCCGCCACCGGGCCGTTCCTCGTCACCGCGCCTGAGGGTAAGACCGTGTTCCGCGACGCCGGTCGATTGGCCGTGCGCACCAATGTCCTGCGCCTCGACGGTGACATCGCGATCCCGCGCGGGTACGTGCCGGTGGAAGAGCGTCCGACGCGTCTGGCGCTGATCCGCGAGGCCCGGCTGGCCGAAGCTATCTCGCCGAAATCCTTGGTGCGCATACCCTTCGAGCTCGAGCAGCTGGCCTCCGTCTCCACTCTCGACACCGGCATCGGGCCCTCGATCTTCCGCGCCAGTAGCATCATCGGGCTCAAGTTCGCGCCCCTCGATCAAGGCACGCTGACGCTCAATGGCAAGGGCTATCGCGGGACCTTCGAGGTCGCGCCCTATGGCCAGGCCTTCACGATCATCAACACCGTGGCGACCGACCGTTACCTCGTGTCGGTCGTCGGCAGCGAGATCCCGCAGGACTGGCACCGCGAGGCGCAGGCGGCGCAGGTCATCGCCGCGCGCACCTACCTGATCAGGCACCTCGGCTCGCACGGCTCGTACGACCTCGACGGCGACGAACGCGACCAGGCGTACAAGGGCGTCTACGGCGAAGCCGACAGCACCGAGAAGGCGCTGCAGCGGACCGCCGGTCTGGTCATCACGTACGCCGGCGCGCCGATCGACGCGTTCTACTCCGCGAATGCGGGCGGCGTGACCGAGAACTCGGAGAACGTCTGGGTCACATCGCTCCCGTACCTGCGAAGCGTGGCCTCGCCCGGGGACGAGGTAGCGCTGCGGTCGTCGTGGGGCGCGTCGTCGTACGACTGGACCAAGGAGTACACCGAACCGCAGCTCCGCCAGCAGCTCTTCCGGATCGGCGTGAACGTCGGCCAGATACAAGCCATCGACGTGTTGGAGAAGAGCGCGTCGGGCGGCGTGCTCCTGGCGCGCATCCGCGGCTCGCTCGGATCGCGCGACGTGATCAAGGACAGCACGCGCTTCACGTTCGGACTGAAGTCGCAGCTGTTCACGGTGCAGTTCCGGCCGGCGACGGATCAGGAGCTGGTGAAGGTCGATGACGCCACGCGCCTCACCGAGCTCGGCAACCTCGGAGCGGACCGCGATGCGGTCGTACTCAGCGCGCAGTCATCGCTGCAGACGGATGGATCGGTCCTGGTGAGCGGTTTCAAGACGAAGCAGTACCTGTACCGGCTCCCGGCGCGTGTGGTGTTCACCGGCAAGGGCTACGGCCACCGCGTGGGGATGTCGCAGTGGGGCATGCAGGGCATGGCGGTCCAGGGTGCGGACTACGAGCAGATCATCAAGCACTACTACCAAGGCGTGGCGCTGACCAAGATCGCGGGCCCGTAGCCGATGAAGGCGCGGAGCGCGATCACCGTGGATCGCCCGCTGCTCGACGTGTTCCCGGCTCTCGCGGCCGCGCTCGCAGCGCCACCCGTCCTCGACGTCCAGCCTGACAGCTTCACGCTCGAGGCGCGCACGACGAACGCGCTCGTCGCAGTCGCCGCCGAGCGCGGCGGGGAGAAGCTCACGGTCCGCTACGTCTTCGCGTCCGCGGGACCGGGGACCACCGGTCGAGTGCGCGTACGAGGTCGCATCGCGCTCGATGCTCGCATCCCTCGTCGCCGGCGCCGACGCGACCAAGTTCCTGGCCGCCTGGATGCAGCAGGACCTGCAGCGCATCTCGCACGCTCTGCGGGAAATGGTCAACGCCGAGGGCGAGCGCGAGCAGGCGGCTCAGCCGGCCGCGGCGCCGGCCGGCAGCACCGCCGAGCCGAGGCATGTGGTACGGCGCCTGAACATCAAGTGGAAGGTGCAGGTCCCGCCGGGCGTGACGCTCGACGCTTCGCGCGTCGACCCGGACGCCGGCGCCTAGCTGATCGTCTGGACCGCTCGAAGCGGGATCTTGGCGATCAGCACATGCGTGCCGTCGGCGCGCGCCTCGTTCGTGGATTCGGCGCGAAGCAGGTCCAGGCGCTCGCTACGGCGAAGTCCCGAGGCCAGCTCGGTGTCGGACGGCAGCTCTTTGCCGTCAGATTGAATGAAGATCTCGACCGTGTCTTCCTTCCAGGTCATGCCCAGGGCGATCTTCTTTGCCTGCCCGCGCTCGATCCGCTCCACCAGCGAGTCCTGGATCAGGCGGAAGATCGCGACCTCGTCGTCGGATGGGAGGCGGCGGTCGCGTCCACTCGACGAGAAGTCGAGCCGCACCTGATGCTTTTCGATGAGCGTCTGCACGTAGCGGCGTAGCGTCGGCACGAGGCCGAGATCGTCGAGAATCATCGGTCGCAGCTCGAAGATGAACCCGCGCAGTTCCTGCAGCGTCTTGCCCACTTGCGTCCGCAGGCTGCCGAGCTCGACGCGGGCGCGCTGGGCGTCGGTATCGAAGAGACGTTCGCTGATCTCGGCCTGGAGCACGACGTTCGACAGCGCCTGCGCCGGGCCGTCGTGGACCTGACGCGCGAGCCTGCGGCGCTCCTCCTCCTGGGTCTCGACGACGGCCTGCAGCAAGCGCGTCTCGTCGAGCGGCGGAGGCGCGACCTCGCCATTCTCGGACGGCGGCGGGATGTCGCGGGCGGCCGAGGCTGCCTCGACGACGAGCGGATTGAGGCGGTCCATCAGCCTGCGTTTCGACTGCAGGGCCGTGAGCTGCCCCTCCATCGTCACGCGCTTCTCCATGGCCTCGGCGAACTCGCGATAGGCGCCGAAGATCTCCTCGCGCTGGAAGTTGGCCGGATTGCGCTGCATGTCGACCACTTTGGTGGCGGTCTGCTCCTCGCGGGTCTTGAGGCGGCTGACCTCGGTGCCGGTGGATTCGATCAGCAGGTCGAGCTCGCGTGTCTCGGCGGCCAGTTGCTGCGCCTGCGCCTGCAGCTTCTTGGCGATGTCGACCTCGGGCACGGTTTTAGGCGCCCTCCGGTCCCTTAATCCACCCCTGCTTGATCGCGTACACCACGGCTTGCGTGCGGTCGTTGACCGAGAGCTTGCGCAGGATCGACGACATATGGTTCTTGACGGTCTGTTCTGAGATCGCGAGCGCGTACGCGACCTCCTTGTTGGTCATGCCCTGCGCGATGTTGTCGAGGATCTGGACCTCGCGTGGCGACAGCGGCGCGAACACGTGAGCCGAGCTCGGACCGTAGACCGACAGCTCACGGAACTCCGCCAGCACCTTGGATGCGACCGCGGGACGGCTGAAGACTTTCTCGTTGATGGTGAAGACGCCGGCGCGGACTTTCCGCAGCGTGTCGACGAGCTCAGCCGGCTCGGCGCTCTTGGACAAGTACGCCGACGCACCGGCCTTGATCGCCTCGAACAGCGTCTGCTCGTCGTCGTTCTCGGTCATGACGATGACGCCGACGTGGGGCAGCTCGCGCTTGATGCGCTGCGTCGCCTTCAGCCCGGAGAGCTTCGGCAGGTGCGCGTCGATGATCACGACGTCGGGCTCGGCCTCGATCGTGATCCGCACCGTCTCCTCGCCGTCGGCGGCGCTGCCGATGACCTCGATGTCCTCCTCGCCCTCCAGGGCTTTCTGCATGCCGATCACACTGAAGCGCTCGGCGTCGGCGATGAGAAGGCGGATCAGCTTGGTGTCCGAGTTGTTGCGGTCGACGCTCACGCCGCACGCTCCCGCACCGACAGCGTCACCGCGCATCCGGTACCCGGCGAGGAGCGGACCTCGAAGGAGGCGCCGATGACCTCGGCGCGCTCGCGCATCGTCACCAGCCCGAAACTCTTTGCCCGCCGCGTCGCGCGCACCAGGTCGAATCCCTGCCCGTCGTCGACGATCGAGAGTGTCCAGCGTCCCTGCTCGCGACGCCAGCCGAGCTGGACCGAGCGCGCGTTGGCATGCTTGTGCACGTTCTGTAGCGCCTCCTGCAGGATGCGGTAGATCGCGAGCTCCTGGTCGGGGTCGAGACCTGTCGGTCCCGAGCGCAGATCCGTGTCGACCACCAGCCCGAAGCGCGACTGGAATTCGGCCGTGTATGCCCGCATCGCCTCAGCCAGTCCGAGGGTCGCGAGCGCCGGCGGCCGCAGATCGAAGATCATGCCACGGACGTCCTCGAGGGACTCGCGAAGCTGGGCCCGCAGCGTCGACAGCTCGTTCAGCAGCTGTGCGCGGATCTCGGCCGAGGCGCGATCGGCGATGCGCTCGAAGAACTCGATCTCGAAGATCGCGTTGGTCAGCACCTGCGCCGGTCCGTCGTGCACCTCCCGGTACAAACGCTGACGCTCGTGCTCGATCCCCTCGAGCACCATCGCCGCGATCTCACGGGTCTCGTCGTGCTCTCCTGGCGCCGTGGCGAGTCCGGTGAGATACGCCAGCGACGATGCCACGTGGGCCGAAGCCAGCTCGAGCTTTTGCAAGCGCGCCCGCGCATCGTGGAGGAGCTCCGTCGACGACGGGTCGTCGGCGCGCGTCGTCCCCACCAGCGACTGGTACGCAGCGCGGTACGCGTCGACGCGGCCGATGAGCTGCGACAGGCCCTCGCGCATCGACTCGGTGATGGCGTTGAAGCGCATGTCGAGATCGCGAGACAGTGCGATCGGACTTCCCTGCATCGTCGAGCCGAGTATATGGACGGAGTACTCCCCCGAATGGGTACCGCCGCGCTACTAATGGGCTACGGACGTGAGAACAGAACGGTGTCGTCATCGCGATATGCGACCGACCACCCAGCATTGGCGAGCCGCACCGCAAGGGCGCTCGTAGGACGCACGAGCACCAGATCGATGCGCCATCTGTCGAGGACCTCGCGCCAGCGCGGATGCGCCGCGATCGCCTCGCGATAGTCGTCTAGGACAGTCCCGATGTAGGGCACGAGCCGTCCGTCGATGAACACGGGGTGCTCGGGCGCGTTCCAGATCAGGAATCCACCCCAGTCGTAATCGTTGAACAGCGCCCCGTTGTGCGCGTGAAGCGCCAACAGCGCTCCCACCGGAAATCCGGACTGGTCCGGCTCGCGCGGTGCGGTGGCGAGACTTGCGACGAGGAGGAGACCCGCGAGCGGCAGCGCGAGCCGCCACGGCTCTCGCACCGGAACACGTGGCGCGAGTCGCGGCAATAAGGCCGAGACGCGATCGGCGAGGAACGGCGCGCTCGCCAGAGCGAACAGCGGCATCTGGCGCAGCGCGGAGAGCGACAGGAACGCCAGCGGCGCCAGGATCGCGACGTCGCTGGTGCGACCGGACGGCGCGAGCGCGGCCAGCGACAGCGCGCCGAGAAGCGTCACCGCGAACAGCAGACCAGGGAACGTCGTCACGTCTGGTAGACCCCACTCCTGGATGAAGCGCGGCGGATTCGTGAAGTGCCATTCCGGCGAGGCGTACGCGCCGGCGCCGAGGGGGTTGAGGAACGTCGCCAGGATCGCGAGGGCGGCGAAGCCGAGGAACGGCCGCCGCTCGAGACGCCCGAAGAGCGCTGCTTCGAACCCGAGTACGACGAGCAGGACGACGCCAACGACGAAGCCGCCGTGCAGATTCGCCCACAGCGCCATGAGCGGCACGAGCGCCACCTGCGCGGGACGATCGCCCCGCCGCGCCGCCAGCGCGAGGGGAAGGAAGATCGCGAAGAGCACGAGACCCAGCAGCTCGGGTCGATCGCCCCACACGAAGCGCGACAGCGCGAGCGCCGGGAAGGCCGCCAGCGCTCCGATCGCCGGCCGCGTCGCGCGCGCGATCGCCGTCCACGACACGACCGTGACCAGAACGAAGACGGCGATGACGCGCACGGCCAGGACGCCCCACCACGAGCCGAACGAGAACGCCAGCCACAGCACGAGCTGGCCGAGCCACTGATGCACTGGCACCGCTGCACCGCGGATGGTCGCGGAGAACTGGTCGGTGGCGAGGATGGCGCCGTGCTCGACCATCCACTTGCCGCTGGCCAGATGCCAGTACAGATCCGTGTCGTTGACCGGAAAACGCGAGGCGACCGCCGCGAAGATCGCTCCGACGGTCACCGCGAGCGCGAGTCCGCGCCTCACGTGCGCCGTAGCAGGACGAACCGCTCGTCCCGTGCGAGCACCGTCCATCCCGCGTCCACGAGGTAGGCGACGAGGGGTCGATCCGGCCGCAGCAGCACCGTGCCGACGTGACGAGCATCTAGCACCGCCCGGAATCCCGGGTGCAGTTCCAGCAGCGCGCGGTAGTCGTTATCGACATCGGGCACATAGAGGAAGAGCCGGCCGTCGATGAACACCGGGCGTTCCGGCGCGTTCCAGATCAGATAGCCGCCCCAGTCGTACTCGTTCAGCAGCTCACGCGGTGCGGTGCGCAGCGCGGCGAGCGCAGCGGCGGGGTACGCGGTCTCATCCGGAGCGCGTGGCGCGAGTCCGACGGCGACGACGACCGCCGCGAGCGCGGCGACCAGCAGGATGCCGGCGGCGATCGGACCGGCGATGCGCGACGCCGACGCTGCCGCCGCGCCCGTCCCGCGCGACGGCCACAGGTGACGCAGCGCGGGCGGTGCGGCTGCGGCCACGTACGCCGCGAGCGGGATGGCCGCCAACGGCAGATGACGCTGCGCCGAGAGCCCGAGCCAGATGAGCGGGACGAGCAGGATGACCCAGATCAGGGCGAACTTATCGGGGGCGAGGATCGCGCTCGCCAGGGCTGCGACGAGCAGCAGTCCGAAGGTGAAGCCCTGCGGCGTGAAGAGATCGGGCGGCAGCTCCTCGGCGATGAAGCGGGGCGGATTCGTAACGTGACCGGCGGCGCCGAGCGGCCCGAACGCCTCAGGGTTCAACGTCGAGAGCACGACACCGGCGACGAGCACGGCGAGCAGCGTCCGCCACGGCGGCGCGCGCCGGAGCACGGCGTCGATGCCGAAGAGCGTGATGAGCGCGAGACCGATGGCGTACCCGCCATGTAGGTTCGTCCACAGCAGCAGCAGCGGCGGCAGGATCCAGAGCTCGCGGCCACGGGCCTCGGTCACGAGGCGCGAGCGAAGCAACACGAATAGGAACAACGAGAACAGGGCGAGCGTGAAGAGCTGCGGCCGGTCGGTCCATGTCGTCTTGCCAATCGCGAGTGCCGCGAGGAGTGGCGCGATCGCGAACACCGGTCGGGCCTGGACGAGCAGGACGATCTGAGCGGTGAAGAAGGCGGTCACCGCCACCACCAGCGCGCGCAGGATGGCGATGCCCTGCCAGCCCCCGGCGAGGTACGCCGCGTACCACACCAGCTCGCCGGCCCACTCCCCCACGCTGTACGGGGCGTTTGCCGCCGTCGAGGAGAACGGATCGCGCGTCAGGAGTTGTCCGTGATCGACCATCCAGCGGGCGCTGGCCAGGTGCCAGTACGTATCCGGATCGGCGGACGGCAGCACGACCGCGAGGCAGAACGTCGCGAGGGCGATGACCGCGGCGAAGAGGGTCGGGAGGGTCAACGGAGCTCGATCTGCCAGATCCGGATCGGCCCATCGAGCTGCAGCGGCACCAGCCAGTCAAAGCCCTCACGCCCGTCATAGAGCGCGTCGTAGGCGGCGAAGTGTCCGGGCTCGAGCACCAGCGTCCGCACGCCGTAGCGGCGCGCGACCTCCTGCAGCACGGCGACGCCTTCGGGCGGTGTCACGATCGCGGGTCCGTCCAGGTCGTAACGCCAGGCGGGCGCATTCGCCACGAGCACCGGCGCCGGCACCGCTCCGGACGCGACGGTCGCGCGTCGCGCCTGCTCCGCGGGATCGAATTCGCTCTTCCATTCCTGGACGCCGATCGCGGCCAGGAGCAGCGTCGCCATGACGGCGGCTCCGGCGGCCAACCGGCGCGTCGACACGATCCAGGGCTCGACCGCGACGAGCGCGAGCACGACGGCCGCCGGCACGATCCCCGCGAGCGAATGCGCGAGCGAACCGCGCGTGCTGTGGAGCGTGAACAGGAGCCATTGCGACAGGAAGATCGCCGCCGTCACCACGAGCCAGCCGCGCGCGATCGGATCAGCTCGGCGGACCGCGGCGACGAGCGCGATCGGTCCGAGGACGACGAGCGTCGCGAACAGGAACGTCAGCACGTCGGGCAGGAACGCGTCGAGCTTCGCGCGCAACACGACGTCGATCGAGCCGAGGAACCGCTCCAGCGTCGGCGGGTCCGTGCGGAAGAACTCGTCATAGCGGACGAGGAGCATCGTCCGCGCGAGCTGACCCTGAGGCACGCCGAGCATCGCGTCGCGGAGATACCACGGCGCCGCCACGACCGCCGCGACCGCGAGCGTGGCAACGACCGCCCGCGGCGCGCGTCGCAGCAGCAGCAACGGCGCGAGCGCGTAGAGCGCGCCGTCGGCTCGGGCGAGGACGCAACCGCCGAGCGCGAGGCCGGCGACGACGATGTCGCGGCGTGCGCCGCGCGCCATTCCGGGCAGCGAGGCCAGGAGCAGCGTTCCCAGAAGCGCGAGGGGCGCGAAGTTGTCGAGGCTCGACCACGCTACGGCTTCGACGCCGCCGACGCCGGCGACGAAGGCCGCGAGCGCCGCGAGCTCGCGACCCGCACCCAAACGTCGCGCCAGCAGATACGTCGCCGGCGTGATCGCGATCGCGACCAGCGCGATGGCGAGCTGCGCGGCGCGGAGCGGATCCAGGAGCGCTCCGAAAAACGCGATGCCCGCGCTCTGTATCGCCGTGGCGAGGGGCATCCAGAAGCGAAGGGCCGGTATCGGCAACGCTGGCAGGCCCGGCGCTTCGGCCGCGCTCCAGATGAAGTCGATCGTCAGCCCCTGCCCGTGTGCGAGCCGCTCGGCGGCGATGAAGTAGTAATAGGCGTCGCTGTAACCGGGATGCGTCAGCAGCGGGATCACCGCCAGCCGGAGGACCGCCACCGCGAGCGTGGCGATGGCGGCTGGACTTCGAAGCGCTGCGATGTCCGGATTATCGCTTGGAGGTATGGCGGAGCGAGCGTTGCTCGCGGACGTAGAGGATGCCTCCGACGACAAGAAGCGAAAAGACGCTGACGGATCGATCGACGACGGCGACCGCGACGGCATCGTGCTGCGCGAAGCCGAAGACCTGGGTCAGCAGGACGACCATCGCGATCTCGACGAAGCCGAAGCCTGCCGGCGTGAGCGGCACCGCGGTGAGGATCGAGGCGGCCACCGCGATGAAGATCACGCCTGAGGCACGCAGGTCGAGACCGAGTCCGTGCACCACGAAGAACAGATGACCGGCTTCGGCGAGCCAGATCAAGACCGTGAGCGCCCCGGCGAGCGGCAGGGCGCGGAAGGAATGCAGCACCCCCTCGCGGAACAGACCGACGACGCGACCCATCTCGGTCGGAAAGAAGCGCTCCAGCCTAGGCGCGAGGGCGTAGATGACCAGGAATCCCGCAGCCATGAGCACCGCGAGAACGCCGGCGCTGATGAACACGAACAGCGAGTCCACCGGCAGCTCGCGACCGAAGGCGATGTAGCCGCCGACGACCATGAGCGCGAAGGCGACGATGAGATCGAGGACGCGCTCGGAGACGACGACGCCGACCGTCCGCGACAGCGAGACGCCGAAGCTCCGCTTCACCAGGTAGGAGCGGTACAGATCACCGAGCTTGGCCGGGACGATGGCGTTCACGAACCAGCCCAGCATCAGGATCACCAGCAATCGCGCGCCGCCTGGACGCCGCTCGCTGCCCTGCGCCAGCAGCAGGCTCCAGCGCCACGAACGCAGCGGGAACGAGGCGTAGTAGACGGCCAGCGCCGCGAGCAGGAACCGCAGGTCGATCGATTCCAGCGTTGCTAGCGTTTGGACCCAATCGACATTCCGCGCCACGTAGATGACGAGCAGCACCGGGATCGCGATGGAGATGGCCTCGCGCCAGCCGAACAGCGTTCGGCGAAGTGCGCGCTCGTCGGTGCGCTCCGCGGCCTCGGCGAGCGATTCGATCTCGCGCGATTCGCGGTGCGCCGCTAGCGGCTTCGGCTCGCTCGTACGATCCACCTCCGGAACACGTCGTAGCGCGTGCGGAGGTGCGCGCGGATCCCCGACAGCGTCCCGCTCACCAGCCCGGCCTTCAGCGACACCAGGAATTCGTCCCGGGTCGCGAAGTCCGGGATCTCGACGTAGGCGCGGCCGATCTCGTTCGGCCGGTGCGCGTCGCTGCCGGCTCCACCCGGCAAGCCGTGCCGCAGGGCGAAGGCCAGCGCGCGGGCGTTGTCCCCGGCGAAGGCCTCGCGCGCGTTGAAGACCTCGATCGCGTCCACCATCGGGACCGAGCGGTCGAGCACGCTGCGGCGGATATGCCGCATCCGATTACGGCTGAAGGGATGCGGCACGTAGATGACCCCACCCTGCTCGTGGATGCGGGCGGCGGTGTCTTCGAACGGCAGGCCGGGCGGAACTGCCTGCTGTAAGAACAGACCGATGACCTCGCCATCGCGGGTGTAGACCTCCTCGCCGACGATCACCCGCAGCGGCGTGTTCAGCTCGCGCAGCCGCAGTGCGCCCTCGATGGTGTCGTGGTCGGTGACGCAGACGACGTGAAGGCCGGCCCGCTCCGCCGCGGCGGCGAAAACGGGAAGCGATTGTCGGCTGTCGCGCGAGTACTCGGTGTGCATATGCATATCGACGCGCACCTTGTCGCTCATCGCCGCTCCGCACCGCCGCGATTCACTTGCCGGCCTCCTCGTCGACGATCGACCGCATGCGCTCCCTGAAACGAGAGACGTCGAAACGCCCCGCCGCAGCGCGCAACGAGTTCGCATCGAAGACGGTAGCCTCGGCGCGGCGGACGGCATCGATCAGCGACGCTGGCGTCGGCGAATCGAAGAGCACGCCGGTGCTGCCGTCCTCCACAATCTCCGGCGCGCCGCCGCGACGCAGGGCGATGACCGGTCTGCCGCTGGCCAAAGATTCGACGCACACGATGCCGAAGTCGTCCTCCGCGGGAAAGATCAGACCGCGAGATACGGATAGGAGTTCGCGCAGCTGCTCCTCTGGCTGCCGGCCCAGGAACTCGACGTTGTCACGCGCGATGCGCTCCAGCCGGCGCCGATCGCGACCCTCGCCGACGATCTTCAATCGCAGCCCGAGCTCGTTGAAGGCGCGGATCGCGACGTCGATGTGCTTGTAGGCGATGAGCCGCGCCACCACCAGATAAAAATCCTCGCGTTCGGGACGCACCCGGTACGAGGCCACGTCGACCGGTGGATAAACGACGTCCGCATCTCGCTCGTAGTAGCGGCGGATCCGCGCGCGCACGGCCTCGGAGTTGGCCACGAAACGATGGACGCGCGCGGCCGCGCGGCGATCCCACTCGCGAAGCGGATCGAGCAGCGCCCGCGCCGCGCCGCGCAGCGCCGCCGGCACCTCCTCGCGGACGTACTGCGCGCTCCAGTCCCACAGATATCGCGTCGGCGAATGGCAGTAGCACACTTGACGGCCGCCATTCGGGATGGACAGCCCCTTGATGAACGCGCTCGAGGACGAGACCAGCACGTCGACAGCGTCGACGCGCAGCGAGTCCACCGCGCGTGGGAGCAGCGGAAGCAACAGCCGGTGTGCACCGCCCGCGAGCGGCAGCCGCTGCAGCCAGGAGGGACGCACGTCCCAGCCCCGAAGCGCGCGCCGATAACGCGATTCGACGAAGAGCGTGTACACGGGCGCGTCCGGCCACATCTGGTGCAGCACCTCGGTCACCCGTTCCGCGCCGCCCCACTGCTGAAAGTATTCGTGCGCCAGCGCGATCCTCATCCGCGACGCGCGCTCATCGTGCGGCGCGCTCGCGAAGCACCAGCAGGAGGAAGAGCGGGAGGGCGAGCTGGCGGCGCCAGCGCCACGGCTGTCGCACCAGACGCCACAGCCACTCCAGGCCGGCCCGCGCGAGCCACGCCGGCGGCAGCGGTGCGTCGCCGGCGAGGTAATCCAGCGCGCCGCCGACGCCGACGGCGATGCGGACGCTTTCGAGACGCGGCAGGTTGCGCGCGATCCACAGCTCCTGTTTTGGCATGCCGTACGCGACCAGAAGGATGTCCGGCCGGGCCCCGAGCACGCGCGTCACGGTGTCGTCGTCGCTGTCGGCGGACCCGGCGTACGTGCCGGCGATCCGCACGCCCGGGACGATGGCGCGCAGCGTCTCCGCCGCGCGCGCGGCGACACCTTCGGCGGCGCCGAGCAGGAAGAGCGATAGCCCGCGCTGCGCCGCGATCGACGCCAGACGAGGGACGAGGTCACGACCGCGGGCGCGCCCCGGAAAGCCCGGCACCCCAAGCACACGCGCCGCGAGCACGAGGCCGATGCCGTCCGGCAGCACCAGCTGCTCGACCCCGAGCAGCGGCGACGCGAGCAGACGCGGGTCTCGCCGAGCATGCATCACGAACTCGGGGTTGGCCGTCACGACGAAGACTCGCCTCCCCTGCTCCAGCGCGTGCTCCAAATGCGCCGCGGCGCGATCGAGGTCGAGGGGCGCGACGGGCACGCCGAGCACATCCAGAGTGCCGTGGGAAGACACGCGAAAAGCCTAACCGCCGCGACGCTAGCCGACCGAGACGAGGCTCCGACGGAAGAAGTCGAGATGCTCGAGCGCGATGCCCGTGCCCTTCGCGACGCAGTACAGCGGGTTCTCCGCGACGTAGCACGCAACGCCGGTGACCTGCGTCAGGAGCTTGTCCATGTTCCGCAACAGCGCGCCGCCGCCCGAAAGCACCATGCCCTTGTCGATGACGTCACTCGCGAGCTCCGGCGGCGTCTCCTCCAGGACCGACTTCACCGCCCCGATGATCTGCAGCAGCACCGGCTCCATGGCCTCGGTCACCTCGTTCGACCCGATGGTGATGGTGCGCGGCAGACCGGCGATCAGATCGCGGCCACGCACCTCCATCGTCAGCTCGGGATCCATCGGCAGCGCTGAGCCGATCTGGATCTTGACGTCCTCCGCGGTGCGCTCGCCCACGGCGAGGTTGTAGCGCTTGCGCACGTAACTCTGGATGGCCTCGTCGAGCTTGTTACCGGCGAAGCGCACGCTGCGTGACACGACGATGCCGCCGAGCGAGATCACCGCGATCTCGGCGGTCCCGCCGCCGATGTCGATGATGAGATTGCCCGACGGACCGGAGATCGGGACGTTCGCGCCGATCGCGGCCGCGAGCGGCTCTTCGATGAGGTGCGCCTCGCGTGCCCCGGCGCGCTTGGCGGCGTCGAGGACGGCGCGGCGCTCGACGCTGGTCACTCCCGAAGGCACGCAGATCATCACCTCGGGGTGGAAGAAGCGCACTCTGCCGCAGACCTTGTTGATGAAGTGGCGGAGCATGTGCTCGGTGATGACGTAGTCGGCGATGACTCCGTCGCGCATCGGGCGGACCGCGGTGATGTGACCCGGCGTGCGGCCGATCATCAACCGCGCCTCTTCGCCGACGGCGACGATGCGCGGTGTGCCCTTGGTGGCGGTGGGGGAGGAGCCATCGGTGCCGTCCCCGCCCTGGGCGATCGCGACGACGGACGGCTCGGTGAGGACGATCCCCTTCCCGCGGACGTAGACGATGACGTTTGCCGTCCCGAGATCGATGCCGACCTGCTTGGCGAACACTTGCCCTCCGCGCCGGCGATCGGACGTGATCATAGCCGCCGGACCCCGGCGAACGGCCTGCTCCACGATGCTGGAACGCCTACGAAACCTCGATGTGATGGTCGACGACCTCGGCCTCGCCACCCGACTCGATGAGGTAGAGGGCGCGACGGAGCGTCGCCTCGGCCTGTACCCGGTCGCTGTTCACGCACGCGACCTCCAGGACGCTGGCCTGCCACACGTCGGCCAGGTCGACCTCGGCCGCGGCGCAATGCAAGTCGTTACGGATCCGGGCCAGAAGCGGCGCGAGGAGGCTGCGTTTCTCCTTGAGGGAATGGACGCCGCGCAGACGAAGGTCGATGCGAAGCGCGCCGATCGGCACGCTAGGCCGTCGTCTTCTCCGCGGGCCGGACCGACGGCGTGACCGCGGCGCCGACTCCGGTGCGCACCAGAAGCAGGGCGACCGCGAGATAGCCGACGTAGACCAGGACCTCGAGCAGCGAC
>VBHP01000033.1:40991-134287 GCA_005881435.1 Chloroflexota bacterium
CAGACCTGTGCCACGAGCGCGGGCACCAGGCCGGCCTCGGCGAATTCGGCGGCGGCGCGCGTCACGAGACCCGCGGCGAACAGCAGCAACACCACCGCCGTGATCTGGAAGAAGCGGCGCAGATCGATGCGGATCCCGAAGCCGTACATCAGCACGCCGAGCGCGACGGCCACGCCGAGTCCCATCAGCGAGCCCACGATCGTGACCGCGCCGGTGCTGACGAACGCGGCTTGGAGCAGCAGCGCGGTCTCGACGCCTTCACGCACCACGGCGAAGAATGCAAGCAGCGTCAGCGCCCAGCCCGCGCCCTCGGCCAGCGCGCGGTCGACGCCGCGCTGCAGCTCGCCCTTGATCAGTCGCGATTGACGCATCATCCAGAAGACCATCCAGGTCAGCACCGTGGCCGCCAGCAACATCGTCGAGCCCTCGAAGATCTGCTCGGTCGCGCCATGGAACTCGGCCCCCAGGACCTCGAGTGCGACGAGCACGCCGAGGCTGACGGCGACAGCCGCCACAACGCCGGACCACACCAGGCGCGCGTGCCGGAGCGCACCGACCTGCCGCAGATAGGCGAGCAGGATGCCGACGACGAGCGAGGCCTCAAGGCCCTCGCGCAGCATGATGAAAAAGGTCGTCAGATCAGCCGGCGACATCACACTCCTAGCCCGCCCACGATGGTGGTGTTTCGCGCATACTTAGGCTCGCCTAAGGAAATCCGACCTGTCAAGTACGAAATGGCTCAAACCGCTACCCGCGACGAATATCTGCAGGCGATCTGGACCCTTGCGGACGATCCCGCCTCCGCCACGGGTCCGGTCATCAGCGCGCGCCTGGCGGAGTTCCTGGGGCTCTCCGGCGCGTCCGTCTCGGAGATGGTCCACCGCCTCGAACGCGATGGCCTGGTCCGCCTCAACGGCCGTAAGGAGATCGTCCTCACCGAGCCGGGCACGGCGCTCGCAGCCGCGATCGTTCGCCGCCACCGTCTCCTCGAGCGGATGCTCACCGACCTGCTTGGCTATGCGTGGTGGGCGACGCACGACGAGGCCGAGCGCCTGGAACACGCGATCTCACCGGAAATGGAGCGGCACTTGATCGAGCGGCTCGGCGATCCGGCCACCTGTCCGCACGGCAACCCGATGCCCGGACGCCTACGCGATCCGCGCTCGCATCCGCTGGAGCGCGCCGGCGTGGGCGTGACCGTCGTCGTCGATCGCATCCCGGATCAGTTCGAACACGAGCCTGGCTTCCTGCGATACCTCGACGAGCAGGGTTTGCGACCCGGGCGAGCGCTTCTCGTCGCGGCACGGCGCGACGGCGCGCTCGAGATCGAGATCGAGGGCACGCGACGGTCGATCCGATCAGACTGCGACCAGAAGCTGTGGGTGCGCGCGCCGTGAGTACGGTCTACGTGACGCGATTGGACGACGGAACGTTCTCCGCCATCCTGCCATCGCTTCCAGGTTGCGCCGCGAACGCCAAGACGCGCGACGAGGCAGTGGAGCGATGCCGCGAGGTCGCGCGCGCGTACATCGACCTGCTTCGCGAGCGTGACGTGCGGATCGAACACGACGTCTTCGATCCGGAGAGGCTCGAGGTGCGCGACGCCCCCGAGCCAAACACGGTCCCGGAGGATTTCACGCCGGTCGAGGAGCACGATCTCCGCGACTTCTTGCATCGCTTCGAGGCCCTTCACGCCGCACTCGTCGATCGCGTCGCCGACATGACCCAGGAGGAGCTCGAGCGGAAGCCGAGCGAAGGTGAATGGTCGTTGCGCGAGATGCTGCAGCACGTCGCATCCACCGAGATCGGCCTGCTCTCGCGGCTCGAGCCCTGGCCGCGCGGTGGATTCGGTACGTTCAACGCCGTCCGCCGCATCGTGGTCCAGCGTTTCTCGGTGATGGACGCCGGCGACGCGCAGGGCGAGCACACCATCCTGGGCCGGCGGTGGACCGCCAAGAAGGTTGCGCGCCGGTTGCTCGAACACGCCTTCGAGCACCTCCGTCAGGCCGACGAGATCCTGGAGAAGCTCAAGACGCGGGCGTAGCCGCTCCTTACTGCAGGCACCGTTCGGCCTGGAGGTACTCGACCGGATCCAGCAGCTGCTGCAGGTTGTCGCAGTAGGCGAAAGCCTCCAGAACGCGATCCGCGAACGCATCGATGTAGGAGCGGAGCTCCAGGCGATGACCGTTCCGCGCGACCGAGAGATCGACGATGACCCCGGCGGTCCGATCGACCGTCCGCGTCGCGTCGGGGTACTTCGTCAGGAACGCCTGCCCGGCCGGGCTCTGCGCCGCCGTCTGGGTGTAGTCGGCGTCGGTGTACGGCGCCAGTCGCATGTTCGGCGGCGCCAGAAAGTAGTACGCGCCGGCAAAGACAAACCCCAGGGCGATCGCGCCGAAGGTGATCGCGAGCGCCTGCCGCCGTGTCACCTCGCCGCCTCCAGTGCGCGCTCGATGAGCTTGCGCTGGTCGATGCGCAGCGGGGGCAGCTCGGCCAGCGCGAAGTAGCGCGCCTCGATGACCTCATCGGAGAACGTGCCCATCGGTCCGGACAGGTGCGCGCGAAGGACCACCTCGACGCGCGGGTAGCGATAACCGGCGGTCACGTCGAGGATGCCGTCCACCGCGGACTCGACGCCGAGCTCTTCACGCAGCTCCCGTTGCAGGCACTCCGCGATGGTCTCGTCGCGCTGCAGGAAGCCGCCCGGCAGACGCCAGCGCGGATCGCCGAAGCGGTGACGCGCGAGAAGGATTTTGTGATCTTCGACGCAGATACCGACGACGCCGACGAAGAACCGCGACACCGAGACCCGGAGCAAGCGCCGTTGCCAGCGGATGCCGAGGCGGTTGAACAGCGCGGCTACCAGGCGCGTCAGCACGGCGCCCGCCGGGTCAGGACCGTCTGGGGCGGCGCCGTTCCGCGACGCGGAGGCGGATGAGCGCGCGTTGCAGTGCGGCCCGTGCTCGCTGTTCGTCGGCGCTGGACGCCGGCGCGGCTTCGAGCGCTTCCTGTGCACGCTGCCGCGCTTCCTGGGCACGGCGCTCGTCGATCTCTTCGGCGTGCTCCGCGCTGTCGGTGAGTACCGTGACCTTGTCTTGCCGCACATCCATGAAGCCGCCGAAGACGGCGAAGACGTATTCGAGCGTGCCTTTCTTCAGCCGCATCTCGCCGGCGCCGAGGCCGGTGAACAGCGGTGCATGGTGCGGCAGGATCCCGAGCATGCCTTCGCTGCCGGGGATCACGATCATGTCGACCTCGTCCTCGAAGACTTTGCGCTCGGGTGTGATGACCTCGACCTGTAGCGGCATCAGCTCTCCTGCAGCGTCTTTGCCTTCTCGCGAGCGTCCTCGACCGCGCCGACCATGTAGAAGGCCTGCTCCGGCAGATCGTCGTGCTTGCCCTCGAGGATCTCGCGCACCGAACGGACCGTGTCCTTGATCGCAACGTACTTTCCGGCGAGACCGGTGAACTGCTCGCCGATGTGGAACGGCTGACCCAGGAACCGCTGGAGTTTGCGGGCGCGCGCCACCAGAAGCTTGTCCTCGTCCGAGAGCTCGTCGATGCCGAGAATGGCGATGATGTCCTGCAAGTCCTTGTAGCGCTGCAGCACCCGCTGCAGCTCGCGGGTCGTCTCGTAATGCTCCTGCCCCACGATCGAGGGATCGATCGCGCGCGACGTCGAGGTCAGCGGATCCACCGCCGGGTAGATGCCGAGCTCGAAGACCGAGCGCTCGAGCCGGATGACAGAGTCGAGATGCGCGAACGTCGTGACCGGCGCCGGATCGGTGTAGTCGTCGGCCGGGATGAACACGGCTTGGAGGGACGTGATCGACCCCTTCTTGGTCGAGGTGATGCGCTCCTGCAGCTCGCCCATCTCCGTCGCCAGCGTGGGCTGGTACCCGACCGCGCTCGGCATGCGACCGAGAAGCGCGGAGACCTCGGAGCCTGCCTGCGTGAACCGGAAGATGTTGTCGATGAACAGCAGCACGTCGCGACCCTCGTCGCGGAAGTACTCCGCGACGGCGAGCCCGGCGAGTCCGACGCGGAGGCGCGCGCCCGGCGGCTCGTTCATCTGACCGAAGACCATCGCGATCTTGTCGATGACTTTGAACTCGTGCATCTCGCCGTAGAGCTGCGTGCCCTCGCGGGTGCGCTCGCCCACGCCGCAGAACACCGACACGCCCTCGTGCTCGATGCCGATGTTGCGGATGAGCTCCATGATGATGAAGGTCTTGCCCACGCCGGCGCCGCCGAGGACGGCGGCCTTGCCACCCTTGAGGAAGGGGCACACGAGGTCGACGACCTTGAGACCCGTCTCCAGGATCTCCGTCGACACGACTTGATCCTCGAGCGAGGGCGGCTCCTTGTGGATCGGCTCCCGACGCACGACGTCCTTCACCGGCCCCTTGCCGTCGACCGGCTCGCCGACCACGTTGAACAGGCGGCCGAGTGTTCCGGGGCCGACCGGCATGGTGATCGGGGCCTGCGTGTCGACCGCGTCCATGCCGCGCCGCAGGCCGTCGGTGGACGACATCGCCACGGCGCGCACCCAGTTGTTGCCGAGGTGCTGCTGCACTTCGGCGATGACCTGGTGTCCTTCGGGATGCTTCACCGTGACGGCGTGGTAGATCTCGGGCAGGTGGCCCTCCTCGAACCGTACGTCCAGGACCGGGCCGATGATCTGCACGATCTTCCCGGTGTTGGTGGTCTTTGCCTTCGCCGGCTTGGTCTCGACTGCCATCTCGCCTATCCCTTCGCGAGCGCTTCAGAACCGGAAGCGATCTCGAGCATTTCCTTGGTGATGCGCCATTGCCGGGCTTTGTTCGCCGCGAGCGTGTACGACTCGATCAGGTCCGTCGCGGCGTCGGTCGCGTTCCGCATCGCGACCATGCGCGCCGACTGCTCCGAGGCGATGTTTTCGAGTATCGCCTGATAGACCGCGATCGCGAGGAGGCGCGGCAACACCGCCTCCAGGACTGTCTCCGGATCCGGCTCGAAGATGTACTGCAGCGGCGGCTGGTCACGACGTTGCTCCTCTTCCGGCACGAGCGGCAGGATCCGGCGCAGGGTGGGGACCTGCTTGATCGTCGAGACGAAGCGGGTGAACGCGAGATAGACCTCGTCGACGGTGCCGGACAGGAACTCGTCGACCGCAACGCGAGCGATCGGATTCGTGTCCGCCGTCGTGGGACGATCGCCGAGCTTGGTGAACTCGGCGATGAGCGGTTGACGGAACCGCCGGATCGCGCCGATGCCCTTCCGCCCGACGGCCACATACCCCGCCGCGGGCAGTTGCTCCGCGTGGCGCAGCGTGGCGCGGACCAGGTTGGTGTTCATCGCGCCCACCAAGCCGCGATCGGTCGTGACGAGCACGATGCCGGCGCGCTTGACCTCGCGCCGCTGCAGCAGCGGGTGCACTTCCGGATCGGTGTACGGCGCCAGCGACATCAGGATCTGACGGAGCTTCTCTTCGTAGGGCCGCGACGCAAGCACGGCCTGCTGAGCGCGCCGCATCTTGGACGCGGAGATCGTCTGCATCGCCTTGGTGACCTGCTGGATGTTCCGGACGGTCTTGACCCGCCGGACCAGCTCGCGCTCCGAGGGCACTTAGGCCTTCGCCTCCTGTTTCCGCTGCGGCGCCCGCTGTGCCTGCGCCGGTTGCCGTGGCTGACCGTCTTGCTGCCGGCGCTGCGGCTCCGCCGGCGCCGGCTTCTCCTCGCTGTAGGAATGTGCCTTCTTGAACTCCTCGATCATCTGCCGCAGCGCGGCGTCGAGCTCCTTGCTCCACTTCTTGTCGTTGCGGATCGTGTCCGCGAGCTGCCGGTATTGCGTGTCCATGAAGCGGTAGAGGTCGCGCTCGAACTGCGTGACCTTGTTCAGCGGCACATCGTCGAGGAGGCCCCGTGTGCCGGCGTAGATGATGGCGACCTCGCGATCGAGCGAGAGTGGCTGATACTGCGGCTGCTTCAACATCTCCTGCAGGCGCTCGCCGCGTCGGAGCTGCTGCAGCGTGGCGCGATCCAGGTCGGACGCGCCGAATTGGGTGAAGGCGGCGAGCTCGCGGTACTGCTGCAGTTGCAGCTTCATGCCGCGGACGACCTCCTTCATCACCTTCGTCTGCGCGTCGCCCCCGACGCGAGAGACCGAGAGGCCGACGTTGATCGCCGGGCGGAACCCGGCGTTGAACAGGTCGGTCTCGAAGAACAGCTGCCCGTCGGTGATCGAGATCACGTTCGTCGGGATGTAGGCCGAGATGTCGTTGGCCTGCGTCTCGATGATCGGCAGCGCGGTGAGAGATCCGCCGCCGTTCTCGTCGTTCATGCGCGCCGCGCGCTCGAGCAGGCGCGAGTGCAGATAGAAGACGTCACCGGGGTAGGCCTCGCGGCCGGGCGGCCGACGCACCAGCAACGAGACAGTGCGGTACGCCCAGGCGTGCTTGGTCAGGTCGTCGTACACGACCAGCGCGTCCTTGCCCGAGTCGCGGAAGTACTCGCCCATGGCGCACCCGGCGAAGGGTGCGAGGTACTGCAGCGTCGCCGGATCCGAGGCCCCGGCGACGACGACGGTGGTGTAGTCCATCGCGCCGTGCTCCTCGAGGGTGGCGACGATCTTGGCCACGCTGGATTCCTTCTGTCCGATCGCGACGTAGAAGCAGAAGAGGTTCTGCCCCTTCTGATTGATGATCGTGTCGATCGCGACCGCGGTCTTTCCGGTCTGCCGGTCGCCGATGATCAGCTCGCGCTGACCACGGCCGATCGGGAACATTGCGTCGATCGACTTCACGCCGGTCTGCACCGGGGTATCGACGTTCTTGCGCTGGATCACGCCGGGGGCGACGACGTCGACCTTGCGGCTCTCCTTGGTCTGGATCGGACCCTTGCCGTCGAGCGGGACGCCGAGCGGGTCCACCACGCGCCCCACGAGCGCGTCGCCGACCGGCACCTGGACGATGCGTCCGGTGGTCTTGACCTGGTCGTCTTCCTTGATCTTGGTGTAGTCGCCCAGGATGATCGCCGAGACGGTGTCCTCTTCGAGGTTGAAGGCCAGCCCGAACACGTCGTTGCCGAAGTCGAGAAGCTCGGAAGCCAGACAGCCGGCGAGACCGTAGATCCGGGCGATGCCGTCGCCGATCTCCACGACGGTGCCGACGTCCGCGGCAACGACCGGCGCCTCGTAGCGCCGGAGCTGCTCCTTGATGATCTGCGTGATGTCGGACGATCGGACGCCCATGTCTTGATCTCCTTCTACGTTCCCTGTGCGATGACCGCTCGCAGCGTCGCCAGCCGAGTGCGGACCGAGCCGTCGACCTGGTGGTCGCCGATCCGCACCACGAGTCCGCCCCCAAGAGCTGGATCCAGCGCAAAGGTCGCACGCAGACGCTTTCCGGTCTCGCGTTCGAGGCGCGCGACGATGTCGCGCCTCTCCGCTTCGCCGATCGGCACCGCCGTCGTGATGACGGCCTTTTCGATGCCCGCCCGTTGATCCAGGAGGTCATGCACCGCTCTCGTGATCGCGGGCAACGCCGCGATGGCGTCGCGCTCGAGCAGCGTGACGAAGAGTGACCGTACGCCGGCGGGCTCGCTCTCGGCGGCCGCCTCGATGGCATGGCGTCGCGTATCGAGCGGAATGGTCGGGTTCGCCAGCAGGCGCAGGCCTTCGTCCGTAAGCGACGCGGTGATGCCATCGAGGGACTCGACCCACTCTTCGGTCACATTTGTCTCCGCCGCAAGCTCGAGAAACGCCTCGGCGTAGCGGCGCGCCTTCGAGCGGCCTAGCGCCATCAGCGCTGTCCCGCCTCGGCGAACTCCGTGCCGGCCTCGTCGAGCGTGCGGTCCACGAGCTGACGATGGGACTCGGGGTCGATCTCCTTCTGGATGATCCGCGAGGCGGCGAGGACCGCGAGGTCGGCGACCTGTGATCGCAGCTCCGCGAGCGCCTGACGTCGCGCCTGTTCGGCGTCGGCCCTGGCGCGCTCGACGAGTCGCCCCGATTCGGCCTTTGCCTCGCTGACGATGTCCGCGGCGGCCAGCTCGGCAGCCTTGGTGGCCCGATCCGCGATGGCCTGGGCGTCGAAGCGAGCCTTGGCCAGGATCCCTTCGGCCTCTTCTTTGATCTTGTCGCGTTCCCGCCGCGCCGCTTCGGCGGTGGCGAGACCCTCGCGGATCTTCTCCGCGCGTTCGGCCAGTACACGCGTCACCGGTCCCCACAGCGTTCGCTGGAGGATGTACAGCAGGATGAGGAAGTTCGCGATCGACACGAGCACCCAGAACGGGCGCACGAGCAGCTCGAACGCCGAGGTACCCTCCGCCAGCGTGGGGCCGAAAAGCATCGCTAGGCCTTGGTCCAGAGCAGGATGCCGAGCACGAACGAGAGGATGCCGAGACCTTCCGCCAGGGCCGCGCCGATGATGAGGTTGGTCCGGATACGGCCGATGGCCTCCGACGACTTGGCCGTGGCGAGACCGACGCCGATGCCTGGACCGAGCATGCCGAAGCCGACGGCGATGCCGGCGGCGAGCCACGCGAGATTCATACAGTTGCGACCTCCCTAGTCATTTCCGCATGCGATTGGTCTGCGTGAGCGAGAGCCACATCGTGCTCCTCCTCATGCGATTCGATCGCCAGGATGAAGTACATCAGCACCAGCAGCGAGAAGATCAGCGCCTGGATGAGTCCGATGAAGACCTCGAGTCCGACAAAGGGCAGCGCCAGGGGCGCGGCCACGTACCACAGCACCGCGGCCATGACCCCGAGCATGATCTCGCCGCCGAGCACGTTGCCCCACAGCCGGAGCGTGAGCGTCAGCATGCGGAAAAGCTCGCTGAACAGCTCGATCAGACCGACGAAGACGAAGATGCCGCCGATGAACGCGCCTTCCTTGAAGCCCGAGAAGTTGAAGAACTTGCTGAAGTATTTGCCGCCGAGCCGCCGCACGCCCTCCGACTGGTACGCGAACCAGCCCACGAGCGCCAGCGCGAAATTGGTGTGGTAATCCGCCGTCGGTGCATGCAGCAGCGGGATCTGACTGACGAACGGCACGACCGAGAGCCAGTTCGACATCAAGATGAACAGGAAGAGCGTCCCGAACAGCGGGAAGTAGCGCAGTGCTTGCGGACCGCCCGTCGATTGCACGAAATCCGAGAGTCCTTGGACCACGAGCTCGACGACGTTCTGCAGCCGCCCCGGCAACAGGCGGAGGTTGCGGGTCGCCACGAACGAGATGCCGATGAGGAAACCCATCACCAGCCACATCGTGAACAGCGAATTGGAGATGGAGATCTCGTTCGAGATGCCGATCCCGCCGGTCGGCTGCGCCGCTTCGCCGGCGATGTGGACCAGCGGCTCTCCGGACAGAGACGCGAAGAGTGATCCGATCACCGGCACTTCGATATCCGGCCAGCGTGTCGGCGCACCGAGGACATTCCCCAGTGCGATCACGATCACGTCGAGAGCGATCAGGCCGATCAGCAGCCGCCGCATCAGTCCTCTTCTTCGCCTGCCTCTCGTTTTCTCTGGCGCTCTTCGATCTCCGCCTCCCAGCGCCGACCCGCCGCCCGAGCCGCCTCGCTGGGCGGCTGAACGGGGTTGAGCTCGAGGTACCGGCGGATGATCACGAAAACGCCCACCGCTGCGAGGCCCAGCCCGACCAGCACGAGGAGCAGCAGGATCGCCGGCGAGGTTCCGAGTCGTTGATCGAGCGCGTTACCAACTACGGCAGCGACCACCACAGGGATACCAATCGCCAACGCCACTTGGATGCCGATCGAGATGAGATCGCCGCCGAGGCTCCCCTGATTCCGCTCGGGCAAGGCGATTTGAGAGTAACAGCGGGCCCGCTAGTGCGCGAACCGGCGTACCACGCGGACGAGGTCCCTCGTGTCGAACGGCTTGCCCAGAGACGCGACCGCGTTGCACCGGTCTGCCTCACGCTCGGGATGCGGACGCGCGGTCATGACGATGACCGGCAGATCACGCAGTCGCGCGCGAAGCTCGCGCGCCAGCGCCGGCCCATCGACGCGCGGCATCTGGATGTCGAGGATCAGGAGGCGCGGCGGGACGTCCTCGATCAGTCGAAGCGCCTCCTCGCCGTCGGCTGCGACTTCGACTTCATAGCCGGCGTCCTGAAGCACCTCGGAAACCATCTCCCGGAGGGCCGGATCGTCGTCCACAACGAGGATCGGCCGGGCTTTTCGTCCGAGATGACGGGCCTTCATTTTGGAGGCACTCAACTGAGCCACCGGATCCGCTGCCATGGCCTTGACCCTGCAAGGGATAGGCCCATTCCGCGTTCTCGGGGTGGTCGATGACCGGCCTTTTCGGGTACTCTTATAGTTGTGAGACCGGGTAGGTACAGGTTCCAAGGGGGCACCTCATGAGCGTCGCTCGCGAGGTCTCCCGCTCCAAGCCAGTGCAGTCATTTCCAGAACTGGGCGAAATCCGCCCACTCGAGGAGATCATTCCTCGTCTTGGTGCCAAGGCGGGCACTGCTACGGCGCGTGTTGGGTCGGTGACCGTCTTCGACCGCGCGCTGCAAGACATCACTGGAGCCCTTGCCACGTCGACGCTCAAGCTGCCGCTGCGGTTGCAGGAACGAAAGCATCTGCTGGTCATCGCATGGGTGCTCGAGCCGGTGGATACGGGTGGGCTGATGCGAGCCCTGGTGCGCTCCTCGCATCCGGACGGCTCGATCTGGGTCATCAGCTATAAGAGGGACCACGAGCACCCCGGCATCCCGACCGCGGATGACGTGTTGAAGGCGGCACTCGGCGCCGGCTGGGTCGACGCGAAGATCTTGCCCATCGGCAACATGCTCCAGGCCACCAAGTACATGGAACGGCGTCCGGGCGCACGGAGCGCGTCGGGCGGTCTTCGCGGCCGCAGCTCCTACTCGCAGTAACTAGTCGCTGCGCTTCGCCTTCAGCAGCTCGGCCATCTTTCTTGCGTTTGTGACCGCGAAGTCGGCGTAGCAGTTGTTGTAGAGCACCTGGACTTCATCGGCGTCTCCCGACAGCGTCCGGATTCGTGGCACCCACTCCTCGAGCTCTTTGTCGGTGTACTCGTACTTGAAACGCTCCGCCGCGGTCTGATTGGCCTTCATCCAGGTCTCGGCGTTCCGGCCGTGGAACCGGACCATTGCCAGATCGGTCGTGGCCGCGGCGACTGGCGGTATCGAGGTCTTGAAGCCCTGCGGCTCGTCGACACTGACGTAGACGAGATCGTTGTCGCGCAGGAACGCGAGCGTCTCGTGCTGATTTCGTTCGCTCATCCAGGTCCCATTGCGGAACTCGATCGCCAGGCGAAAGTCCGGCAGCAGCTCTTTGGCGCGGAGGATCTCGTCCTTGTTCGCGCGTGAGATGGCGAACCAAGGCGGGTACTGGAACAGCACGGCGCCGAGCTTTCCGGCCGCGTGCAGCGGCTCGAGCGCCGTGCGGAAACGCGTCGCGATCTCGCGCAGCACATCCTCACCGAGGTCCTTCGGATACACGCGCCTCTTCTCTAGCAGCTCCTTGGACAAGCCCTCGCGCACGTCCTTGGGGAGTCGCTTCGGATCGGTGTGATGCGTCGTCAGCGGCGCGAAGGCTTTGACGTTCATGGTGAAGTCGTCCGGCGTGCGCGCCGCCCAGAGCTCGGACTGCCGCGTGGCCGGCAGGGCGTAGTAGGTCGCGTCGTTCTCCACGAGCGGGAAGTGTTCGGCGTAGTAGCGCAGCCGCGACTCGGCGTCCTTGTTGGCCTCGGGCGGGTACCAGCCGGATTCGAGGAGCGTCTTTTCCGTCCACGAGCAGACGCCGGTCTTGATCTCCGCTATCGCTGCACTCTCTCGAGCGGAGCGTACTCGCTGCGCATGCGGCGAGTCCGGTCGGCGAAGCGGATGGTGACGTAGCGCCCGCCATCGACCGTCTCGACGCGCTCGACGCTGCCCTCGCCCCAGCGCCGATGGCGCACCCGCTCCCCGACCGCCACCGCGAGCTCGGCCGGTGGACGCCGCTGCGCCTCACGTGTCGGCCGCACCACGACCAGATCTGGTGGGATGTCGTCGAGGAACCGCGACGGAACACCAAGCGACGTCCCAGCAAGCGCGAGGCGGCCGGCGGCATAGGACAGCACCAGTCGATCCTTCGCCCGCGTCATGCCGACGTAGCAGAGTCGCCGCTCCTCGGCGAGCTCGCGGTCGTCCTCGAGCGAGCGACGGTGCGGCAGCAGACCCTCCTCCATGCCGGCGATGCACACCAGGGAGAACTCCAGGCCCTTCGCCGCGTGCAGCGTGAGCAGGCTGACGGCGTCGCGCGACGGCTCGGCCTCGGGCTCGTCCAGGACGACGACCGCGTCGACGAGCGCGTCGAGCGTGGCGGCCTCGTGCGCCAGCTCCATCAGCGTTGCCAGCAGCTCGCCCTGCACGGTGTCAGGTGCGAGGTCATACCCCAGCGTCCGCCACACGCTCGTGACAAGCTCGCCGAGCGAGTCCGAGCGCGAGCGGATCCCGTCGACGGTGGCAACGACGCGGGCGATCGCCGGGTGGTAGCGCGGAGGCAGGGTGCCGCGACGCGCGGCGGGAAGCATCGCCCCCTCGCGGGCCAGGCGCTCGAGAGCGACGGGTCCGACTCCCTTCACCAGGCGCGTCGCCAACCGACGGAAGGCGGCATCATCGCGGTCGTCACGGACCAGCCGCAGCAACGCCACCGCGTCGCGAACCTCGGCGCGCTCGGCGAAGCCGACGCCGCGCACGACGGCGTGCGGCACGGCGCGCGACAGCAGCGCACGCTCCATGGCTAGCGCCTGCGCGTTCAGCCGGAACAGGACCGCGATGTCGCCGGGCGGCACCCCGCGCGCGATCGCGTCGCGGATGACGTCGCCGATGGCGTTGGCCTCGTCCCGTTCGTCGGCCGCGGCGATGAGCTCGATCGGTTCGCCGCGCTCTCGATCGGTCGACATCCGTTTCGGCAAGCGGTCCGGATTCTTCGCGATCACCGCGTTCGCGGCCTCCAGGATCACGGGGGTGCTGCGGTAGTTCCGTTCCAGTGTCACCACGCGCGCGTCGGGAAAGGCCTCGCGGAAGCGCTGCAGGTTGGTCGGATCAGCCGAACGCCATTCGTAGATGGACTGGTCCTCGTCGCCGACGACGCACACGTCGTCGTCTTCGCGCGCGAGTGAGCGCAGCAGCGCGAACTGCGCGACAGAGGTGTCCTGGAATTCGTCGATCAGGACGTGGTCGTAGCGGCCGCGTTCATCGAGGCGAAGCGCAGTGAGGATGAGGTCGTCCAAATCGATAGCCTCGGCGTCGCGCAGCGCGCCGTCGTAGCAACGCGCCAGCGGATCATCGAGCGAGTCGAGCCGTCCCTTGGCGCGCGAGATGCGATCGAGCTCGCCGCGCACGCTGGCAGCGTCCGCCGGCCGGGACAGCTGGTGCAGGCACTGCCGCACCAGCACGCGCGCTTCGGCGCGATCGACGACCCGGAACCGCCGCCCGCGCGCCCGCAGGCGCAAGAGCGCCCAGGCATGAAAGGTCAGCGCGTTGACCTTGCCGCCGATACGGCGGCGGAGCTCGCCGGCGGCCTTGCGCGAGAAGGTCAGGACCAGGATCCGCTGCGGATCTGCACCCGCGGCCAGCATCCGCTCGACCCGCGCCACGATCGTCTTCGTCTTGCCGCTGCCGGCGCCGGCGACGACGAGCAGCGGCCCGGGCGCGGTCGCGGCGAGGTACTGCATTTGGTTGAGCCCGTCCGGTCCATCCATCCGATCGACCCTACAGCGCCTTCGCGAGCCGTACGACCAACGGGCGACCGCTTCCACCTTGAAGTCCGATCACCACGCCGCCGCATCCGGCGATATTCACTTCGAAATGAATTGCCTCATGGCGAACGAAATCATCAATACCTCCCCCTTGAGGTGGTCGCGCCGATACGCGACCACCTCAGCCCTCCCGCGAGGGCTGGCGTGGGCATGAAGGGAAGAGAGATCGACGTGGAAACCACCCGTGACGCGATCCATCCGGTCGGGGCGATCCTCATCGTGGTCAAGATCGGCGACGAATACGGCGTGATCGTGTCCGAAGACGCGAGCGATCCCGAAGGCGCGACGCTGCTGTCGACCTTCGCGACGGAGGAGGACGCTCGTCGCAGCGCCTCGTGGCTCGTGCTCCTCAGGCGCAGCTACCACTCCGCCCAGCCGGCGTTCCTCTAGTCGAGCCCCTCGGCGATCTTCTCGCGCGTCCTGCGCAGGAGCGCGTCGGGGTCGACCTTCATCGACTCCAGGATCCCCGCCGCGATGCCCTCGCCTTCGCGCACCACACCCAGAAGCAGGTGGCCGCTGCCCACCCCTTTGTGTCCGGATTCAGCAATAGCCAGCTCGATGACCTTCTTCGTACGCGGTGTCAGCGTGATCTCGGCTGCCGATGGGATCGAAGCGCCGCGACCGATGGTGAGCTCGACGCCGACGCGAGCCTGCTCCAGCGTCACGCCCGCCTCCGCCAGCGCTCGGCCGCCGGCGCCCTCGCCATCCCGAATGATCCCGAGTAACACGTGCTCGGTGCCGATGTAGTTGTGTTGCATGCGGATCGCCTCATCCTGGGCCAGCGCGAGCACGCGCTTGCCGCGGTCGGCGAAGCGATCGAACGGAGCTGCGGTGATGCCGGCCCTCGCGGTCGCGAGCGTCGCGTTGGGCGTGGCCCTTCCGCCGGAGCGCCAGCGACCCACCGGCGTCAGCCGCCCGTGCAGCAGCAGATCGACGGACGACGCGACGAAGAATGCGGCGAAGAACGCCAGCGCGACGGCGACGTTCGGCGCTCCCGCGATCGCCGTGAGAAGCAGGGCCGCTAACGCGCCGACAGCAGCGGCAAGCGCGGGACGCGAGAGCTCGACCAGCACCTTCACCCGCCCTGCTGCCCGTCCTCCCCGTTGCGATACAACCCCGGTTCGAATTCTTGCGCTTTCGAGCTGCGCTGCGCCAACATGACGACGGCGACACCCAGTCCGATGAAGATCGCGGCGAACGCCAGCACCTGCGCCTGACCGCTCGCGACCAGCGCGACGGCGCCGAGGACGGCGGTGATGACGTAGATCAGGAACACCGCCTGCGCATGCGACAGGCCCACGTCCAGCAGCCGATGGTGAAAGTGGCCGCGGTCCGGCGCGAACGGCGGACGCCGCTCGAACAGCCGCCGGATGATCACGTAGAAGGTGTCGATGATCGGCACCCCCAGGACCAGGAGGGCCGCGGCGATCTTCGCCGTGCCGAAGATCGACAGCGTCGCCAGCACCGTGCCGACGAACGTCACGCCCGTCGTGCCGAGGAAGAGCTTCGCCGGATGGACGTTGAAAACGAGGAAACCGATGAGCGCGCCGGCGAGCGCGAACTCCATCCACGCCACGAACGGCTCGTTCACCGCGGGTGTCAGCGCGATGAAGCCGAGACAGACGGCGGCGATCGCCGACACGCCCGCGGCCAGACCGTCAAGGCCGTCGATGAAATTGAGTGCGTTGATCATGCCGACGATCCAGAGGAAGGTCACGGGTATGGAGAGAGCACCAAGCACGATGATGTGCCGCGGATCGACCGGGTTGTTGACAAACTCGATCCGTACTCCCGCCAGCACCACGATCGCCGCCACCAGTAGCTGACCGGCGAGTTGCCAGCGGGCGCGCAAGTCGACCAGGTCGTCGAAGAACCCCACCGCCACGCTGACCAGCGCGGCGAGGACGACCAGACGGAAGCGCGACGAGCGCACCTCCTCGGGAATGAGGACCGGTCCGCCGGAGAGGATGTCGATCGACCAGAAGACCGCGATGGCGAAACCGAAGGCGATGAAGATCGCCAGACCACCCGGACGCGGGATCGGACGCGGGTGCTTGCGTCTGCCGCCGGGCATATCCAGCAGTTGCAGCCGGTGTGACAGCCGGGCCACGAGGGGCGTCGCGGACATCGCGAAGAGCAGCGCCAGCACGAACGACCAGACATAGAGCGTGACCTGGCCGCTCAACGAATGTCTCTGACGTTATCCGGTGCCGAACTGGCGGTCGCCCGCGTCGCCGAGACCGGGAACGATGTAGCCGCGCTCGTTGAGTCGCTCGTCGAGCGCGCCGACGTGCATGTGCACATCCGGATGCGCCTTGGCCATGGCCTTCGCGCCCTCGGGCGCGGCGATGATGCCGACGTACTTGATCCGCTTCGCGCCCCAGCGCTCCAGGATGTCGACCGTCGCCGTGGCCGACCCGCCGGTCGCGAGCATCGGGTCCAGCACCAGGCACAGCTGGGCCGTCGCCGACGCCGGCAGCTTGTTGTAGTACTCGATCGGTCGCAGGGTGCGTTCGTCGCGGAACAACCCGATGTGCCAGACCTCCGCCTCAGGGATCAGCTCCAGTGCCGCGTCGACCATGCCGATGCCGGCGCGAAGCACAGGGATGAGTCCGACCTTCTGCGCCAGGCGCCATCCGGTCGCCGGCGCCAGCGGCGTCTGCACTACGTCACGCCGCAGCTCGAGGTCGGCCGTTGCCTCGTAGAGCAAAAGCATCGCGATCTGGCGCACTAGCGCCCGAAAATCCGCCGGCGGCGTGGAGCGATCCCGCAGCCGCGTCAGCTTCTCGCGCAGCAACGGATGCGCGCTGACGTGCAGGTTCGGTATGTCCACCGCGTTATCGGGCGATGCCGGGTACCGGGAAACGCGAGGTCAGCGCCAGCACTTCGTCGGCGACCTGCTTCGCGATGGTGTCGTCGCCGAGGTGCGTCAGCACCTTGCCGATGAGTCTTCCGATGTGCTCCATCTCGGCTTCGCGCATGCCGCGCGTCGTCACCGCCGGCGTCCCGATGCGCAGTCCGCTCGCGACCGTGGGCTTCTGCGGATCGTAGGGAATGGTGTTCTTGTTCACGGTGATCCCGACGCGGTCGAGCGCCTTCTCCGCGTCGCGGCCGGTGGTGTTGAGGGGACGCACGTCGACGAGCATGAGGTGGTTGTCGGTGCCGCCCGAGACCAGGCGCAGCTTTTCCTTGGCCAGCGTCGTGGACAGGACCTTCGCGTTCTTGACGATCTGCGAGGCGTACTCCTTGAACGATGGCTCCATGGCTTCCTTCAGCATCACCGCCTTGCCAGCGATGACGTGCATCAGCGGGCCGCCCTGGACGTTCGGGAACACCGCGGAATCGATCGGCTTCTGCAGCTCCGCGATCGAGAGGATCATCCCGCCGCGCGGTCCGCGGAGGGTTTTATGCGTCGTGGTCGTCACGATCTGCGAGTGCGGCACCGGCGAGGGATGCGCGCCGCCGGCGACAAGCCCGGCGAAGTGCGCCATGTCGACCATGAGCAGCGCTCCGGTCTCGTCGGCGATCTGTCGCAAGCGCGGGAAGTCAAAGGTGCGCGGGTACGCCGTCGCGCCGGCGACGATGAGCTTCGGCCGGTGCTCTTTCGCGAGCCGCTCGACCTCGTCGTAGTCGATGAGCTCAGTGTCCTGGCGGACACCGTACGAGACGAACTTGTAGAGCTTGCCGCTGAAGTTCACCGGCGAGCCGTGCGTCAGATGGCCACCCATATCCAGACGCATTCCCAGAACGACGTCTCCGGGCTGCAGCACCGCCGCGTAGGCGGCCATGTTCGCCTGCGCGCCGGCGTGTGGCTGAACGTTCGCGTGCTGCGCGCCGAACAGCTGCTTGGCGCGCTCGATCGCCAGTGCCTCGGCTTGATCGACCCACTCGCAGCCGCCGTAGTACCGACGGCCGGGATAGCCCTCGGCGTACTTGTTGGTGAGGACGCTGCCGACGGTCTCCATGACCGCGGCGCTGGTGAAGTTCTCTGAGGCGATGAGCTCGATCTTCTCCAGCTGGCGCCGCTGCTCGCCCTGGATGATGCGATAGATCTCGGGGTCGGTCTCCCGCAGATCCCTCAAGGCGCCGCGCTCGGCGACGCGCTCTCGTATGTCGGTCATCCGACCCGCTCCTTTTCTAACGCCGCGATCTTCTCGCGGCGGCGTTCGTGCCGTCCGCCCTGGGGCTCGGCCGAGAGGTACGCGTCGACGATGGACTTCGCCAGCTCCGGTCCGATGACGCGCTGACCGAGCGTAAGCACGTTCACGTCGACGTGCTCCACGCCGTCGCGCGCCGACCATTCCTCGCTCACGACCGCGGCGCGCCCGCCGGGGATCTTGCACGCCGCCACGGCCGGGCCGATGCCACTGCCGCAGCAGAAGATGCCGCGCTCGAACTCGCCCCGCACTACCGCCCGCGTCAATGGGACGACGAAGTCGACGTAGTCGACGCTGGCTTCGGAATCCGTGCCGAAGTCGCGCAGTTGGTGACCTCGTTCGCGAAGGTATGCGAGCAGGATCTGCTTGAGCTGGAAGCCGGCATGATCGCAACCGATCGCGATCTTCATGCCACCGCGGCCTCGAACAGCGCGTCGCGGGTGATCGCGCCCTCGCGCAGGATCACCAGCTGCTCGCCGGAGCAATCGACGACGGTGCTGGCGACGCCGCCGGGCGTCGGTCCGCCGTCGAGGACGAGCTCGATCCGACCATTCAGCTGCTCGAGGACCTCCTGAGCGGTGTGGCACTCGGCACCGCCGCTACGGTTCGCGCTCGTGACGGGAAGTCCGCCGCCACTGGCGGCCAGGATCTGTCGCGCCACGGCATGGTCCGGAACGCGGAACGCCAGCGTGCCGCGGCGCGGCGCGGTCAGGACGATCGTCAGCGGGCCGGGCCAGAAGCGCTCGGCGAGGCGCCGCGCGATCGGTGTGACGATCGCGCTGTTCTCGAGGTTCGCCGCATCGGCGAGCAGGACCGGAATCCGCTTCTCGGCCGGCCGATCTTTGGCCACGAAGAGCTTCTTGATGTGACCGTGCCCGGCGGCGAGCCCGTAGATGGTGTCGGTCGGAAAGGCCACGAGCTCTCCTCTGGCGAGCGCGGCGGCCGCCTCCGTGATCGCGCCGCTCTCCTCGGCGCGGATCAGCCGCGTCTTCACAGCGGGATTCTAGGCCGCGTATGCTTCGTGCCCTTCAATGAGGGGAGCCGGGAAGGCGCTGCTGGCCATTGCCGCACTGGTCGCGGTCGCCGCCGGTTCGCCAGCCGGCCGAGGGCCAAAGGTCATCGCGAACGTCAACATCGACCTCGACCACGGCCTGCTCTTTCCACAGAACAAGCAGAACGAGCCCTCGATCACGCGTGATCCGCTCACCGGCGCGCTGATCGCGGGGGCGAACGACGAAATCTCGCTCGACCTCTGTCGTGGCACGACGGCACCGCTCGCGAGCCCGTGCCCCTTCACACCGGGCCGGCCGATATCGGCCTTCTACCGCTCGACTGATGGCGGTGCGACGTGGACCGGCGGGTACCTTCCGGGATTCGACACCATCGGTCGCCGCTCCGGCGGCGACCCCAGCCTCGATGCCGGCCCGCGGCGCTGCGACAGCGGGATCTTCAGCTGGTCCTGCGGCGCCGTGGTGTACTACGCCAGCCTCGCGGACCCGTATCCCGAGTTCGGTGGCGAGCAGATCGCGGTCTCGCGGAGCTACGACGACGGCGGGTCGTGGTCGAATCCGGTCGAGGCCACGTCGACGGATCGGAAGTCGGACTTCGACGACCATGAGTGGATCGCGGTGGACCGCGGTGCGACGAGCGCGCACTTCGGGCGGCTCTACCTGTTCTGGGCCGACTACTGCAACAACTGTCTCGGGAACGGACGGGTGAAGCTCTATCTCGCGCACTCCGACGATGAGGGCCGGCGATGGTCGCAGGCGGTTCAAGTCAGCGGCGCGGCGTTCAACCTGGTGCAGGGTCAAACCGAGACGGGTCAGGTTGCCGTCTCGTACGACGGCACGGTCGAGGCGTTCTGGACGCTGCATGCGGATTCGAAGGGCAAATACCCGAGCACGCAGGTCGTCGTCGTGTCGAAGGACGGTGGCGATACCTTCAGCGCGCCGATCCGGATCGCGGACGTCGTGGACTATCCGCTCATGGGAACGCCCTTCGATGCGGTCGATCTGTACAACCGCGTGCCCGGCATGAGTGCGCGCGTCGACTGCTACCCGCATCCGGCTTCCGATCCGAGCTCCACTCGCGTGTACGTGGTTTGGTGCGACTTCGCCGGCGGTGTGGGCGTCGTCAAAGGCGCGGTCTCCGCGGACGGCGTCAATTGGACGACGCTCGGAACGGTCGCCGCGGTCTCGGGACGGAATGCGTTCTTCCCGGCGATCGACGTGTCCTCAACCGGCCTCGTCGCGGTCGCCTTCGATGCGCTGACGACGCCGCCCGACAACGATCCCTGGCAGACGGGCACGCAGGTGTACGACAGCTATTACGTCGAGCTGAAGCCGGGCGCTTCGAGCTTCACCGCTCCCCTGCGCGTCAGTGCCGCGTCGTCGAATCCGGACGCCTCGTCGTACAACAACCTCATGGAGCAGTTCCTCGGCGACTACATCGACGTCGCGGCCGGTCCGGATAGCGCCTACGTGATCTGGACGGACGCGCGCGACGCGGATCGGTGCGATGCCGTCGATGCGTATCGTGCCGCCGTCTACGCCGGATCGAAGACCGCGGTCGCGCCGAACCCGGACAAGGTGTGCCCTGCGAGCTTCGGCAACACCGACAGCGTCGTCGGCATCGTCAGTTACTAGAGGGGTCCCGGGACTCTAGAGCAGCCTCTCATCCTCGGCGGAAGAGGATTTCGTCGCCAGGCTCGGACTCGGCACGGCGAACGTCCTCAAAGGGGAGGGGCGATGAGGAGATTCCTCACGATCGTCTTCAGCGCGGTGCTGCTGCTCGCGCTCGCGATGCCCGCGTCCGCGACCACATCGACAACGGATCACAGCAAGACACCGGTTAGCTTTCCCATTCCATTCGACTCCAACGGCTGTCCGACTATGAATCCGGGACCTGGCGCCCAGCTCTATCTATTCACACTGACGCCGGCCGCCGAGGTGCTGCACCTCACGGTCAACGACGCCGGCGATTACTGGCTGACTGAGACGGCGACCGGCGACGTCACGTTCGTTCCACTGGGGCCGTTCGGCGTGACCTGGTCGGGTCACGGGACGATCTGGGACAACTTCAATCAGAACGTGACCAACGGAAACATGTCGGCCATCCTCGAGGTCTCCGTCGCGTCGGCGAGCGGCGAAACGTTGAAGGTCAACGCGAACGGCCACGTACAGTGGACCGGCGACACGCCCGGTTTCTTCGTACCGCCGACTCCAGACCAGATCACGAATCAATTCTTCGACGTTCGCTGCCACTAACGGCGCGACCTGGGCCGAGGGCCGGCAGCACGCCGGCTCTCGGCCACGTCATCTCGCGTTGCTTGAAACGAAAGGACCCCCGGTTTGTAGCCGAGGGTCCTCGCGAGGAACGCCAGAGAGAGTTACTTCGAGGCGCCCGACTGGCTGCGCGAGACGAAGAGCGTCTCGCCGTTCTCGAAGGGCGGCTGTGGCCTATCGAAGTCGACAGTGGTAGTCGGGTTCAAGAACACCTTCAGCTTGATGCCCTCTTCGTCGGTGTTCCCGGCAGGAGCATGAATCCGGCAGTTCACCCAGATTTCACCGTCGGCCTGCACCTGTCCCATCGCCGGATTCGTCGTGGTCGCCACGACGTGAAGGCTCATGACGGCGACCCCTCCGCAAAAGTCCGCTGGGAAGGGGCCAGTGTCGCAGCCGAAGAACGTGAAACTCTTCAAGCTGGTCGCGGTCCACGTGCCGAACGCGACCACCTGACCGGTCGCATCGGTGTGCACGAACGTGCCTCCCCCGGTCGCGTTCATCGCCGCGGTATTCATCGTGCCGGTCCCGCTCACGCGGACGCTGTGTCCGATGAATGCGCCGCTGTCGGACGCCTTGGCGACGGCTCCGGTCTGGTTCGGGCCGGCCATGGTCTGGATGAACGCGTCCGAGACGTGCCAGTCGAATTTCGCCGAAGTGTTGACGCTGGCGGCTTGCACGCCGCCGCTCGCGAGGAGCGATAGTGCGAGCAATAGAGCGAAAATCGGTGCGAATCGTTTCATCGAAAGTGTCTCCCTCATGTTGTTGTTGTTGTTGATCGCTACTGCGTGATCGAGATATGTCCCGCTGTGAGTGCGCTCATTCCGGTGTCGATGCCGAACGCCGGGATCTGCAGCTGGTGCCACGCCCTCCCTGCGCCTCCGGACCCTTGCGACGAAATGTACGGAACGTTCGAGTGTGTCTCCGTGTGGATGCCGGATGCGGTCCTGCCGACGACGCGCACGGTCGCGGTGCCGCTGAAGCTCGAGCTGGATCCGGTGATCGTCAGCGTGCCGGCCGTCACCGACCCTTCCACCTGCATCTGCAAGATGGTCATCCCGCCGAATGGGAACCCGCCCGAACGGCCCGCCATAATGCAGAGGAAACTGCCGCCGGATCGCGTCGCATGCATCCCGAGTTGCGACGTGACGCCGAGTGGCCCGCCGACGACGCCTCCTCCGTTAACGCTCGGGCCCGCTGAAGCCAGCGCAGAAACTTGCGCCGCGAGAAGGATCGCCACTGTGGAAAATGTGATCAGTAACGTGCGCGCGGAGTTGTTCGCCATACCCACCTCCCCCTAGCGAGTACCTGTCGCGCAGCGGGTATAGCACCGACGTTCAGCGATCGAGGTGTCAATTTTTCGTAACGAGCGCCTTTCCGGCAGGCGGCAGTTCATCGCCGCGCCGCCACACGCATGGCGACGACGACACGAGGGCGGCCCGCGAGATCGGCGACGATGTCGGTCCGCACCCCTGGCGCGGCGCCGAGCTCGGCCGCGGCGCTCCGAGCCTGAGCGGGCCCGCACTCGAAAAGCGCGATGTCAGTCGGCGCGGGACGCGCGAGCAACTGGGCGATCGCCAGGCGGATGACCGCCAGCCCGTCGGCGCCGGCGTCCAGCGCCGCACGCGGTTCGAACTCGATGGAGGTGCCGCCTCCCGCATCGACCTCCGCGCTGGTCAGGTACGGAAGATTCGCCACGACGGCGTCGAGCGTTTCGTGGATCGGCGCGAGGAGGTCGCCGGCGCGGAAGTCGATGCGCTCCCTGACCTCATGGCGTGATGCGTTCGCACGCGCCACCTCGAGAGCCGCGGTCGACGAATCCGTGGCGATGAGACGTGCGCGAGGCAGCGCGACCGCCAGCGCGATCGCGATCGCGCCGCTCCCGGTGCCGAGATCGCAGATCAGCGGCGAGTCGAGCGGGGCGAGACGGCGCACAGTCTCGTCCACCAGCAATTCGGTCTCGGGCCGCGGGATCAGCACGCGGGGATCGACCGCGAACTCCAGCCCGTAGAACTCCTTCCAGCCGCGCAGGTACGCGACGGGCTCGCCGCGAGCGCGGCGCGCGATGAGTCCCTCGTATCCAGCGCGCTCGTCCGCGCTCAGCACGGGTTCGGGGTGCGCGTAGACGTCCTCCTTGCGGATGCCGAGCACGTACGCGAGCAGTAGATCGGCGTCGAGCACCGCGCTCTCGATGCCGGCCTCGCGGAGTCGCGCGATCGCCTCGCGACGCGCGTTGGCGCGGGTGTCAGGCGGCGAGGAGCCCACGGCGCTTGCCGACGCGCGCGAAAGCGGCAATGGCGCGATCGACCTGTTCGACGGTGTGCGCGGCTGAGAGCTGCACCCGGATCCGCGCCTGACCTTTCGGCACGACCGGATAGCTGAAACCGATGACGTAGATCCCTTCGCCGAGGAGGTCGCGCGCCATCTCGTTCGCGATTCGGGCGTCGCCGATCATGATCGGGACGATCGGGTGGTCTCCGGGCCTGATCTGGAATCCGGCCGTGCGCACACCTTCGCGGAACCGCTTGGCGTTCGCCATCAGCCTCTCGCGCAGCTCGCCGGTCTCGGCGAGCAGATCGAGCACCGCCAACGTGCCGGCGACGATGACCGGCGACACCGAATTCGAGAACAGATACGGCCGCGCGCGCTGCCGCAGGATCTCGATCAGGTCGCGCGGGCCCGCGGCGAAACCGCCGGACGCGCCGCCGAGCGCCTTGCCCAGCGTCGACGTGATCAGATCGACGCGGCCCATCACGCCAGCGAATTCGTGCGTGCCGCGGCCACGCGCACCCATGAAGCCGGTGGCGTGCGAATCGTCCACCAGGACCATCGCCTCGTGGCGCTCGGCCAGCGCGCAGATCTCCGGCAGCTTGGCCACGTCGCCGTCCATGGAGAAGACCCCGTCGGTGACGATGAGACGGAGCCGCTTCGCGCGCGTGGCCTCCAGGCAGCGACCGAGCTCGGCCATGTCCGCGTGCGCGAAGCGCTGACGTTCGGCCTTGCACAAGCGAACGCCATCGATGATCGAGGCGTGATTTAGCGCGTCGGAGATGACCGCGTCGTGTTCGCCGAGGAGCGCCTCGAACACGCCGCCGTTGGCGTCGAACGCGCTCGGGAACAGGACGCAGTCCTCCGTACCGACGAACTCCGCCAGGCGGCGTTCCAGTTCCCGATGCCGATCCTGCGTGCCGCAGATGAAACGCACGCTGGACATGCCGTAGCCGCGTTGTTCCAAGCCGCGACGGGCGGCCTCCAGCACACGCGCGTGGGCGGAGAGGCCGAGGTAATTGTTGGCGCAGAAGTTGAGCACGCGTTTGCCGTTGACGACGATCTCGGCTCCCTGCGGCGACTCGATCAGCCGCTCGTCCTTCCACGTCCCCGCCTCCCGGATCTCCGCCAGCGTCTTCGCGTAATGCTCCTGCGCCGTTCTGGTCAACATCTCCGCCTCCTCACTCCGTCCAGTCCATGACCACCTTGCCGCACTGACCCGAGCGCACCACCTCGAACGCCTGGGCGTAGTCGCGCGCCGCGAAGCGGTGCGTGATGACCGGCGTGATGTCGAGGCCGCTCTGAAGCATCGTCCCCATGCGGTACCAGGTCTCGAACATCTCCCGGCCGTAGATGCCCTTCAGCGTCAGACCGCGAAAGATCACCTGATCCCAATCGATCGGTATCTCGCGATCGGGGATCCCCAGCAGCGCCACGCGGCCGCCGTGGTTCATGAACGCGAGCATCGAGCGCAGCGCCTCCGGACTGCCGGACATCTCCAGCCCGATGTCGAAGCCCTCGAGCATCCCGAGCTCCTTCATGACCTGGTCGAGCGTCGTCGTGGTGAAATCCACCGCCAACGTGGCGCCCATGCGGCGCGCCAGTTGCAGGCGGTAATGGTTCTTGTCGGTGACCACGACGTATCGCGCGCCGACGAATCGCGACACGGCGGCCGCCATCACGCCGATCGGTCCCGCGCCGGTGATGAGCACATCCTCGCCGGCGAGCTCGAACGACAGCGCGCTGTGCACGGCGTTGCCGAGGGGATCGAGGCAGGAACCGATCTCATCCGGCATGCCGGGCGGTAGCACGTACGCGTTCGACGCGGGCACGGAGATGAACTCCGCGAACGCACCCGGCCGCTGCACGCCGATCCCTTGCGTGTTCCGACACAGGTGCCGCCGGCCGGCGCGACAGTTGCGGCAGTGGCCGCAGGTCACGTGCCCTTCGACGGCGACGCGCTCGCCGCGCTCGTAACCGGCGACCTCACTCCCGATCTCGACGACCGTACCTTCGAACTCGTGGCCGATCACGAGCGGGATCGTGATCGTGCGCTGCGCCCAGGCGTCCCAGTTCACGATGTGCAGGTCGGTGCCGCAGATCGAGGTGTAGTGCTCATCTTGCATCCAGATGCCGGGTTCCGGCCGGCTCTTTACCAGCGCTTTCATGCTCGTTCACTATGGCCTGCTGTGCCGATCGACGCAGAGGCGCCCGTTCGTCTCGCCGATATCGAACGCGCGCGCGCCGTCGTCCGGCGCTACCTCAACGTGCCGACGCCACTCGAACCGGCGCCCTTGCTGTCGCGCGAGCTCGGCTGCGAGGTCTGGCTGAAGCTCGAGACGTTGCACCCGACACGCGCGTACAAAGTGCGCGGCGCTCTGGCGAAGCTGTCGTCGCTGGAGCGCGAGCGGCTCACGCGTGGCGTCGTCGCGGCGTCGGCGGGCAACCACGGGCAGGCCGTGGCGTGGGCTGCATGGCGCCTCGGCACCAGCGCCGTGATCGTCATGCCCAAGACCGTCGACACCTCGATCGTCGAACGCTGCCGCGCCTATGGCGCCGACGTCCGCCTCGCCGGCGACGTCTACGACGACACCCTCGCGCTCGCGCACGAAGTGGAGGAGCGCGACGGGCGCACGTTCGTACACCCGTACGGCGATCCGATCGTCATCGCCGGGCAGGCAACGATCGGGCTGGAGATCATGGAGCAGCTGCCCGCCGCCCAGGTCGTCGTTGCCGGCGTCGGGGGCGGCGGGCTGGTCTCAGGGCTCGCGACCGCGCTGAAGACGTCAGGCTGGCGCGGCAAGATCTACGGCGTCGAACCCGAGGGCGCGGACGCCGTCTCGCGCTCGATCGCGGCCGGGCACGTCATCAGCGTCGATCACCCGTTGTCGATCGCCGACAAGCTCGTGGCCAAGAGCACTCTGCCGATCACGCTCGATATCTTCGGACGGTACGTCGACCAGGTGGTGCGAGTGAGCGAGAGGGCCATCGCCGACGCGATGTACGAATACCTGTCGCGACTGTCTCTGCTCGTCGAGGGCTCAGCCGCGGTCGGCCTCGCCGCATTGCGCGGCGGCCTCATCGATAACCGCGGCCGGCACGTCGTGCTCGTGGTGTCGGGCGCGAACGTGTCGGCGGAACTGATAGCGCAGATCGTCAGCGAGCGAAGGGCCAGGCGGTGAGTGCCTACGCCGAGCACGTCTCGGTGCGGACCACGAAGAAGGAGCAGGCACAGGACGTGACAGATCGCGTGCGTGCCGTGGTGCGAAAGAGCAAGGTACGGACGGGCCTCTGCACGGTGGCGGTGCTGCACACCACAGCCGGCGTGTACGTCAACGAGAACGCCGACCCCGATGTCCTGACCGACGTGCTCAGCGCGTTGCGGCGCGCGGTGCCGGACGACGCCGGCTATCGACACGCGGAAGGAAACGCGCCGGCGCACATCCGTACGGTGCTCACCGGCGCGTCCACGACCGTCCCGGTCGCCGACGGCGACCTGGCGCTCGGCACGTGGCAGGGCATCTTCCTCGCGGAATTCGACGGCCCGCGCGAGCGGAGAATGCTCGTCACTGTCATCGGCGACTGACTCGGTATCCTGTACGTCTCTCACGCGTTCCTCACTGTGGGGAGGGGAGCTCATGGCGACAGGAACGCTCGTTCGTTCCTCTGCACCGACCGAAGCCGACACCGCTCGCGTCCTGCGCACGGCCCTGTCTCGCGGCGGCGAGTGGGCCGAGGTCTTCTGGGAGCGACATCGCGTGGTGTCGCTCGTATTCGACGACGGCCGCCTCGAAGAAGCGACCTCGGGGACTGATCAGGGCGCGGGCATCCGCGTCCTTCTCGGCGAGCGCACCGTGTACGCCGACGGGAACGTCACCGACCTCGACGATCTCACGGCGCTCGCCGGCCGTGCCGCGGGCGCGGTCGGGCGCGCGGCCACGGCGGGGCCTGCCGACCTGCCGGAAATGACGCGAGTCGAGGTGCTTCCGCCGAGCGAGGTCCGGATCGATCCGCGCGAGGTGCCGATCGAGCAGAAGGTCCGCATCCTGGAGCTGGCCAACGCCGTCACGCGCGGTCACGACGAGCGGATCAGCCAGGTCACGGTCGTGTATCGCGAGTCGGTCCAGGACGTCGTCATCGCCAACGCCGAGGGACGCTTCGCGACCGAGACCCGCGTCCGCTTGGTCTTCGCCGTGAACGCGGTGGCGAAAGCCGGAGCCCTCCAGCAGACCGGGTATGAGGCCATCGGCGGCACCGTCGGGTTCGAGCAGATGAGCGAAGATGCTGTCGCCGAGACCGCGCGGACCGCGGCGCGCCGCGCGATCCTGAACCTGGAGGCGGAGCCGGCGCCGGCCGGGACCTACATGGTCGTCGTCTCCAGCGAAGCCGGCGGCACCCTGATCCACGAGACCGTCGGACACGGTTTGGAGGCCGACTTCAACGACCGCGGGCTCTCGGTCTACGCCGGCAAGCTCGGTCAGAAGGTCGCGAGCGAGCTGATCACCGTCATCGACGACGGCAGCATGCCCGGCAAGCGCGGCACGAACGCGGTCGACGACGAGGGCACGCCGACGCGGCACAACGTGCTGATCGAGAACGGCATCCTGCGGCTGTACCTGACCGACCGCAAGCACGCCAAGAAGATGGGTCTGCCGCTGAGCGGCAACGCGCGGCGGCAGAGCTTCCGGCACCTGCCGATCCCACGGATGACGACGACGATGATCGCTCCCGGCAAGACCGATCCGCAGGAGATCATCCGCTCGGTCGAGAGCGGCGTCTTCGTTCGCAAGATGGGCGGCGGCCAGGTCGATCCGGTGAGCGGGCATTTCGCCTTCGAGATCAGCGAGGGCTACAAGCTGCGCGGCGGCAAGGTCGCCGAGGCCATCCGCGGCGCGACGCTCACGGGACACGCGCCGACGGTGATGAACTCGATCGACATGGTCGGCAGCGATCTCGGCTTCTCCATCGGCACCTGCGGCAAGGACGGACAGGGCGCGCCGGTGTCCGACGCGCAGCCCACGATCCGCATTCCCGAGATCGTCATCGGCGGCATCGTCAAGGAATGACCGAACGACTGGACAACGATGCCGTCGTCGAACGCGCCCTGGATGAAGTGCGCCGCCGAGACGGCCTCGAGGCCGAGGCGTATCTCCGCGATTCGCACGGCACCAGCATCGAAGTGATCGAGGGCAAGGTCGAAAGCGCCGAGGTCGAGACGGAGCGCGGCGTCGGGGTCCGCGTCCTCGATGCCGGTCGCGTCGGGTTCGCCTACACCAGCGACCTGTCGCCGGCCGGCATCGCCGAGTGTGTCGACCTCGCCGTGGCGAACGCGAGGGTCACCAGCCCGGACGAGTCCATCGCCTTCGCCGCGACGCCGATACCGCCGAACGGCGAGCTGCAGATTTTCGACTCGACGTACGAATCGCACGACGTCGCGGAGAAGACCGAGCTGGCGCTGGCGATCGAGGCCGCCGCGCGGCGCGTCGATCCGCGCATCACCTCCTTCTACAAGACCTCCTACGGTGACGGCGCCGGCGTCACGGTCTTTGCGACCACGGCCGGCGGATACGGCACGTACCGCTCGACTTCGTTCGGCGCGGGCACCGCCTGCGTCGCGACCGAGGGCGAGGACAAGCAGATCGGCGGGTTCGGGGATGGCGGCAGGACCTTCGACACGATCGACGCCGAGACCATCGGCGCGGAGGCCGCGCGACGCGCCTTGGAGAAGCTGCGCGCGCGAACCTTCAAGACGCAGCGCATCGACATCGTTCTCGAGCCGTACCGCGCGATGGAGCTCGTCGGCGCGATCTCGTCGCTCTTCTCCGCCGAGAACGTGCTCAAGGGCAAGAGCCTGCTCGCGGGAAAGATCGAGCAGCGAGTGGCCAGCGACGTCGTGACGCTGCGCGACGAGGGCCGCCGCATCGGTGGGCGCGCCACCGCGCCGTTCGACGGCGAGGGCGTCCCCACGCATGATCTCGTGCTGCTCGGCGGCGGGGTGCTGCGTGCGTACCTGCAGTCGATCAAGACCGCGAACCGCCTCGGCGCGAAGCCGACCGGCAACGCGCGCCGCGGTGGCTACGCCGGCACACCGCACGCCGGGATCTCGAACTTCTACCTCGAAGCCGGCCGAACGCGCGCGACCGACCTCGTGCGCGGCGCGGATCGCGCTCTGGCCCTGACCTCGCTGCTGAACCTGCACACGATCGATCCGATCTCGGGCGAGTTCTCGCTCGGCGCGACGGCGACCTACCTCGAGAAGGGCGTCGCGCAATACCCGGTGAAGGGCATCACCGTCGCGGGCAATCTGATCGCGCTGCTGACCTCGATCGCCGCCGTGGGCGACGACCTGCGCTTCGGCTCCAGCGGTATCGGCAGCCCCTCGCTTTTGGTGCGAGACGTGTCGGTGGGCGGCGAGTAGGTGGCGAGCTGGCGGGCGTTGCTGCGCGGCGATCCCCTGCCCTGGCTCCTCGAACGCCGCGACGCCCCGGTGCGCGCCGGCGCGCTCGAGCTTATCGAGGAGCGGTCGTCGCGCGATCCCGAGCTGCGTGAGGCGAAGGCGCGCGCGATGACGTCGCCGCCGATCTCCACGATCCTGAAGCGGCAGTACCCCGACGGCACGTGGGGCGAGGACTGGTGGAAGCCGAAGTACACGGCCAGTCACTGGGAGATGCTTCTGCTCGTCGAGTACGGCGCGGATGGCGCGGATCCGCGGGTGCGGCGGGGAGCGCGGAAGATGCTCGACGCGATGGAGCCGAAGCGCGAGTCGCCGGGCTGGCTGGGCGATCACGGCGTGTCGTGCATCTTCGGGAGTCTGCTGCGCTACCTGTGCCACGCCGGCTTCGGTGCGGACGAGCGCGTCGAATGGATCGTCGACCGGCTCGTGCGCGACTCCAAGGTCTTCGAGGCCGGCTGCTACATCAACGGCGATCTGCCGTGCGCCTGGGGCTACGCCCGGTTGCTGTGGGGCCTTGCCGCGCTGCCGGAGCAGTCGCGCACGCGTGAGGTCGAGCGCACTCTCCGCCGTGGCACCGAATGGCTGCTGTCGTACAAGCTGGAGCGCGGCGCCTACCCGACGGACTCAGATCCCAGCCACCTGTGGCGCTCGGCGAACTTCCCGCTCTTCTATCAGGCCGACGTCCTCTTCGTGCTGCGCGTGCTCGCGCAGCTCGACGCGCTCTCGGACACGCGCGCGGCGGGCGCGATCGCGTGGCTGCTGTCGCGGCAGGACGAGCGCGGTCGGTGGCATGGCCGCGCGCCCTATCTGGATCGCATGCCGTCGAAGATCGACGCCGACAAGTGGATCACACTGCAAGCGGCGCACGTGCTGAAGAGCGCGTTCCCCGAGGATGGCTAAGACCGCAGACCGCAATCTCTTGCGCAAGGTCCCGCCGCTCCGGTTCGGCGAGGGCGAGGACATCACGCTGTGCGGCGCGCTCGCCTCGGCGCTGCAGGCGACCCGTGGAGAGCGCGTCCAGGTATATGACGACGCGGCGGCGGGTTCAGGGATCGCGTTCCAGCTCCGCATCGACGATCGCTGGGATCCGGACACGGTGTCACCCCACGCGCCGGACACGACCACGCGCGCCGCGGCCTCGGTTGGACTTCGTGCCGATGTGGTCGAGCCGCCGTTCGACGACGAGCTGCGCGAGCTCGTGTGGGAGCGGATCGTCGAGAGCGTCGAGGCAGACCTGCCGCCGCTGGCGCGCGGTCTGATGCAGCTGCCCGAGTTCGGCGTCATCACCGGCTATGACGTGCACGACAAGGTGCTGTTCGCGCGGACCTATGCCGACCACGGCGACGATCCGAGCCGCGTGCTGTTCGCAGACGCGTTCGCCGGAGAGCGGCCGGCGACGGCGGTGTTCCTCGATCGGGGTCCTCGTCTCGAAGATGTGGCGCTGGCGCGCGAGGCGGCCCGGCGCGCTGTCGAGGTGAGTGCGCCGGCAACGCGTGAGGTCGACGGCGTGAAGCTCTTTCAGGGCGAAGCCGCGTTCCGGGCCTGGATCGAAGCGCTCGCCGCAGACGTGCCTGGCCGCGAGGCGGCGCAGCGCGCCTTCGTCGATCACGCGCGTCGCGTGTTCCTGCACGGCGGGCGAAGAGCGGCGGCGCGGTTCCTGCGGCGCATTCGTCGGGCCTTTCCGGATCGCGTCGGGGCGGATCTCATTCGCGCCGCGGAGGCCTACGGATATGTTGCCGACGAGTGCGAGAAGATCGGCGTCCGCCCCTTCGACGCGTCGGTCGTCGCCCGGTTCATCGATCCCGGACAACGGCGGGGCTGGATGCATGCGCTCGAGCGCGCAGTGGAGCGCGAACGGGAGGCCGTCGTAGCCCTCACGAGCGTCTCTCCCTCCCTCTAAGTGGTGATTGACCGACCGGCGATACTCGACGGGTGCTCGAGGACAGCGGACCACAAGAGGACCTGCTCAAAGGGGCGCTCGCCGGCCTGATCGCTGCCGGCATCTCGGCGGCCGCGTGGGCCGCGATCGCGCTGGTGACCGATAGTCAGTTCGGCATCGTCGCGATCGCGATCGGTGCGTTCGTCGGCCTCGCCGTGCGCTGGGCCGGGCACGGCCGCTCGATCGCCGCCGGCATCGTCGGCGCGGCCTGCTCGCTGCTCGCGATCGCGGCCGGGAACGTTCTCGCCGTCGCCGTCCTGGTCGCCCGCGAACTCGGCGTGCCGCTAACGGACGTCTTAGCGCTGATCGACTTCGACATCGTGTGGCAGGTCCTGACCGAGGACTTCTCGTTCCTCGACGGCGTCTTCTACGCCTTCGCGCTGTACGAGGGCTTCCGCTTCGCCCTCGTCCCCGCGCCGAAGATCGCCGCCCCCGCGCCGCAAGCCCCGATCGCGTAAGCCCTACAACGCCCGCCTCGGATCGAAGGCGTCCCGCAGGGCATCGCCGAGCACGTTGAACGATCCCGCCGCCAGCAGGATCGCGACGCCGGGGAACAGCGAGAGCCACGGCTCGGTGCTGAAGAAGTTGCGCCCCTCGCTGATCATCACGCCCCACTCCGGCGTCGGTGGCTGCGCGCCGAAGCCGATGAACGAGAGTCCCGCGACGGCGATGATCGCCGCACCCATGTCGAAGCTCGCCTGCACCAGGATCGGCCCGAACGCGTTCGGCAGGAGATGGCGGACCAAGATGCGGCCACCACTCGCGCCGACGCTGCGCGCGGCCTCGACGAACTCACGCCTCCGCAACGACAGCAGCTGACCGCGGATCAGACGCGCGTACACCGGCCAGGTGACGACGGCGATCGCAAGGATCGCATTCACCAGCGTCGGCCCCAACGCGCCGGCGATCGCCATCGCGAGGATCAAGGACGGAAAGGCGAGGAACACGTCCGTCAGGCGCATCAGCGCTTCGTCGACGAGACCACCGCCGTACCCGGCGACCAGTCCGATAACCGTGCCCGACGCGCCCGCCAGCGCGACGACGAACACGCCGACAAGCAAGGAGAGGCGTGCGCCGTAGAGGATGCGGCTCGCCATATCCCTGCCGAGCTGATCCGTCCCGAGCCAGTACTCCAGCGACGGCGGCGTCAGGCGCGCCGCGAGGGCCTGCTCCAGCGGATCACGCGGGCTGAGCACCGGCGCGAGCACGGCGAGGACTACCAGGACGCCGAGCACGGCGAGCGCGATCAGCTCGAGGGGTCCGCGGAGCAATCGACGCCTAGCCACCGCGCTGGATCCTCGGATCGAGCCAGAAGTAGGCGATATCGACCACGAGGTTCGCCAGCGGATACGCCACCGCCGCGAGCAGCGTCACGCCCATCACCGCCGGGAAGTCCAGGCTCACCGCGGACGCCGTGGCGTAGCGGCCGAGGCCGGGCCAGCTGAAGATCGTCTCGGTCAGCACCGCGCCCGAGAGGAGGCTGGCGAAGGTGAGCCCGAGGATCGTGACCGTCGGGATCAGCGCGTTGCGGAGCGCATGACGCCAGACCACGACGCGCTCGCGGAGTCCCTTCGCGCGCGCCGTGCGGATGTAGTCCTGGCCCAGCGACTCGAGCATGCTCGCGCGCGTCATGCGCGCCACCAGCGCGGTCGAGAAATATCCCAGCGTGACTGCGGGCAGGATCAGGTGGCGCAGGCTGCTGCTGAGCGCGTCGAGATCGCCGGCCAGGATGCTGTCGACGACGTACAGCCCGGTGCGCGTGGGCGGGGGCGCGACGAATGCGTCGATGCGGCCGCCCCCCGGGAACCAGCCCAGCTGGAAGTAGCCGACCCCGATGACGATGAGGCCGAGCCAGAAGATCGGCAGCGATCCGCCGGCGAGGATGACGACGCGTACGACCTGATCGGGGATGCCGCCGCGTCGCACCGCTGACCATACGCCCGCGGGGAGCCCAAGCAGCAGCGCGATCAGCAGCGCCGATAGCGACAACTCGAGCGTGGCCGGAAAGAAATCGCGGAGGTCGTCAGCCACGGCCCGGCGGGTGCGGATGCTCGTGCCCAGATCGCCGTGGAGGATGCCTTCGACGTACAGAACGTACTGATCGACCAGCGGACGGTCCAGCCCGTACTGGTGACGGAACTCCACGATCTGCGCCGGGGTGGCGTGATCTCCGAGCGCGGCGACCGCGGGATCAGCTGGGACGACGTGGGAGATCGCGAAGGTGATGATCGAGACACCGACCATCACCGCCGCGATCCCCACGACGCGCCGCGCGAGGTAGGTGACGAATCGCATCGGCGACCCTACCGAACTTCACAGTGGACTGAGAAGACGGGAAGTTCGGTAGGGTCGAGCCTCTATTTACTGATCGCCCAGAAGTCCGCGTAGGCCATGGGATTCCAGGCGAAGCCCTTGACGTTGGAGCGAAGACCGAAGTTCTGGCTCGGCTGGTACAGCACCGCGTAAGGGCCGTTGTGCAGCACGTAGTCCGTGATCTCCTTGTACGCCGCGTTGCGCGCGGTCGGGTCGGTGATCAACGCCGCCTTCTTGGCCTTGTCGGCGATGCTCGCGTCGTTCCAGCCGTTGCGGAAGGCGATGGACTTCGCCGCGTAGTCGGTGAACGGACCGGCGTTCGCGTCGGGGTCCGGGAAGTCCGGGCCCCAGAGGATCAGGACCAGCTGGCCGCGCTGCGCGCGATACGTCGTCAGCAGCTCGGCTTGCGTCGTCTGCTTGATCGTCACGGTCACGCCGATCTTGCCCCAGTCGGCCTGCAGCTTGGCGGCGACGTCCGACCACTGTGTGCCGCCCGGTGCGGGTCCGGTCGGAACGAGGAGCTCGAGGCTGAAGCCCTTGTCCTGGCCCGCTTCGGCGAGCAACGACTTGGCCTTGGTGATGTCCTGCTGGAACGGTGTGTCGGCGTTGTGCCCGGCGAGGCCGGCCGGCACGATTCCCTGGACCTTCTTGGCGTTGCCCTTCAAGAGGTCGTTGACGATCCCGTTGTAGTCGATGGCAGTGCGCATGGCCTCACGCACCTTGACGTTCTCCAGCGGTTTTACCGTCGCGTTCATACCGACGTACACCAGCTGCAGGCTGTCCGCCTTGAGCGTGGTCACGCCTTGCTTCCCCTGCTCCGCCGCGATCTGCTGCGGGCTGAGATCGACCGCGACATCGGCATCGCCGCGCTCGAGCGCGAACTGCTGGTTCGTCGACTCGGGCACGTGCTTCACCAGGATCGACGAGAGGACCGGCTTGGCGCTGGCGTTCGGGTTGGCTTTGAGCTGGACCTCGGTGGCCTTGGTCCAGTGGTCAATGATGTACGGACCGCTACCGGCGGAGTGCTCCAGGAGCCAGCCGGAGCCAAAGTCCCCGGCGGTCTCGTGCGTCTTCACTTCCTTCGAATCGACGATGCTGCCGATGGTGAAGGTGAGGATCGACAACAGGCCCTGCGCGCTCGCGGTCTTGGGCAGCGTGATCACGACGCTGTTCGCCCCGTTCGCCGCGACGCTCTCCGGCTTCAGCTGTGCGATGTCGGTGAACAGGAACGCCGGCGACTTGTTCAGCTTGATCGCGCGCTGGATCGAGTACACGACGTCGTCGGCGGTGACGGCATTGCCGCTCGCGAACTTCGCGCCGGAGCGAAGATCGAACGAGATCTGCCAGTTGCTACCGGCATCCTTGGTCTCCCACTTCGTGGCGAGACCGGGCTTGAGCGTGCTCAGGTCCGAGCCCTGGAACTGGACCAGGGTCTCGTAGGCGTTGTGCACGATCAGCGTGCCGCTGAACTCGTACACCACAGCCGGGTCGAGTGAGATGAGATCGCTGACGTCCTTGTAGATCACCAGCGTGCCCGCCTGGCCTCCGCCGGACGCGGACGGCGAAGCCGAGCCGCTGGCGCCGGGCGTGCCGGTGGTCGTACAGGCCGCGGCCACCAACAGCGCTATCGCGAGCAGAATCGCGAGTGGATGCGACCTGGACATGGAAGCCTCCCCCATACGCTTTTCGTCAGGTGACACGAGGCTAGGTAGCGCCCCGGTCACCGTCAACGACTGTGTGCAGCTTGCCGCACCTGCTCTCGGAACGGAAGATGGCACGGTGACTCTTCCCAGTACCGCGACCCGGCCGGTTTCGCTCACCGCCGAGGAGGCTGCGGTCATCACCGCCGAGATCCACCGCCGGCGCGCCGAGGCCGAGCGCTGGCTGCAGACGGACCCGACGTCGTACCTCGCGACGACCGAGCGGCATGATTTCGAGCGCCGCGTGGTGCTGACGGTAGGCAGCGGCTCAGCTGCCGACGTCCGCATCGACGATCCGGCGCTCCACGCCCAGCACCTGACCGTGACGGCGCTCGAGGACGGTTTCCGTATCGAAGCCGCCGCGCCGGCGGCCACGTTCAAGATCGGGGACACCGTGGTGCGACAGGGTGTCCTGAGCTCCGGCTTCGTCGAGCTTGGGCGGTATCGATTGCGGCTGTCGCATCAGGGCTTCCCCGCGATCGTGGTGCTGGACCGCGAGAAAGTCCGCCTCGCCGGGGTCGTGCGGCCGCGGTACTTCCCGGTCGATCTCTCCTATCGGTACGTGGTGCCGCTCACGGCCGCCGCGCGCGCCGAGCCGGTCGTGATCCTCTCGACGCGCGGTCACCAACGACGTGCGCTTCGCGCCGGCTGGTTCGACCTCGAGATCGCGGGCACGTCCTGCCGCGTCGAGGCCGTGCGTCTCCTCGAGCCGGGCGTCGGCGACAGCGCGTACGGGCTGTACTTCCGCGACCTGACCACCGAGCACGAGACCTATCCGGTCGGGCGCTATCTCGATCCCGAGGAGCTGCCGGATGGGACGTATCTGATCGACTTCAACCTCGCCTACAACCCGGCCTGCGCCTTCTCGCCGCACTACAACTGCCCAATACCGACGCGCGAGAACACCCTTCCGATCCAGATCCGCGCCGGCGAGATGACGCCCGAAGGAGCGCACTGACACGTTGCTGTCGGACGCCGAGATCGACGGCGCGCTGGCGACCCTACCCGGCTGGAAGCGCGAGGGCGATGCGATCATCAAGACCTTCCGACTACCGTCGTTCCGTGAGGCGATCGCGTTCGTGGACCGGCTGGCACCCGCGTGTGACGCGGCCGATCACCATCCCGACATCCTCATCCGCTACCGCCGCGTCACGCTGACCTACGCCACGCATTCAGAGGGCGGCATCACCGCGAAGGACATCGCTGGCGCGCGCGAAGCCGATCGACTCGCCAGCTAGGCCTTGCGCGCGACGAACAGCGTCGCGCGCTGTTCGTCCAGGATCGGCGGCGCGAGTCGAGCGATGATCTCGCGGGCGCGCTCGAAGCGCTCGAGCATTTCGGCAGGATCGGGATCGCCGCGATGCAGGTACTGGCCGGCATAGTGGTCGAGTGCCGAGGCGTGATCGTCGAAGCGGAATCGCCGCGCGAAGCGCTCTGCCTCGACCGGCTCGAAGAAGCGCGACAGACGATCGGCGCCGTTCGCCTCGTCGAGCCGATCGTCCCTACGCCTGCCCTGACGTTGTCGCACCGCGTCGTCGACCTGTTGCAGCTGCGAATCGCTCGCACCGGCGAGCGTGAGCACCAGCAGCGTGCCGCCACGGCGCAGCACGCGGCGTAGTTCCAGCAGTGCCTCGTCAATGCGACCGGCGGCGTTGAGCATCCGCGACGCCAGCGCCGCCTCGAACGCGCCGTCCGCGAAGGGAAGCGCGTGAACGTCGGCGCAGGCCACCAGCGCAGAGCGAAGACGCGCGAAGCGGAGCCGCGCGCGATCGACGTCCACGCCGTACCAGCCGTCGCGCAGAAAGCGGCCCTCGCCGCAGCCGGCGTCGAGCACGCGGCCGCGCGCCAGCTCGGCGATGCGCCGGTCGGCCCACTCCAGCGCCTCGTCGCGAACGTCGCGCGCTTCCGCCACGAGCGGCTCGTCGTCTCGCATCGCCGACTAGCATGACCGTCCCATGGACCTCGGACTCCGCGGTAAATCCGTCCTCGTAGCCGCCGCGAGCAAAGGCCTCGGTCGCGCGGTGGCCGCGGAATTCGCCAGCGAGGGCTCCCGGGTGACGTTGTGCTCGCGGGATCGCGCCGTCAGCGAACGCGTTGCCGCCGAGCTCGCGAAGGAGAGCGGCGCCGACGTCATCGGCATCGGCGCGGACGTGGCGACGGCGGACGGATGCCGCACCTTCGTCGCCAAAGCAGTGGAGCGCTTCGGCGCCGTCGACGCGCTCGTGTGCAACGCCGGCGGCCCGACGCCGGGCAAGTTCGATGAGCTGGACGACGCCGCGTGGCAGCGCGCGGTCGAGCTGACCCTGTTCTCCGCGGTCCGTTTGACGCGTGAGGCGCTGCCGCACCTCCGGCGCTCGAAGGGCAGCATCGTGTATCTAACCAGCAGCACGGTGCGCCAGCCGAGCCAGTACCTGAACCTGATTCTCTCGAGCGCGATCCGCACCGGCGTGACCGGACTGGCGAAAACGCTTGCGGCCGACGTCGGTCGTGATGGCGTGCGCGTCAATACGGTGCAGCCGGGACGTATCGAGACCGACCGCATCCGTCAGATCGACGAGGACGGCGCAAAACGGCGCGGCGTTTCGCCGGACGTGATCCGCGACGAGTTCCTCAAGATCATTCCGCTCGGACGCTACGGGCGGCCCGAGGAATTCGCCGCCGTGGTCGCGTTCCTGGCCAGCCCGCGCGCCTCGTACGTGAACGGCGCGTCCGTACAGGTCGATGGCGGCATGGTGCTGAGCCTGCTGTAAGCGCTCCGGGCGATCACAGAAATCGCGCGCGCGCCGGCGGCCAGTAGCGGAAGACCACGCGTCCGAGCAGCGCCTGGCGTGGGATCCAGCCGGCGTCATGCCCCTCGACATCACCGCAGAGCTCCAGCGCATCCGCTCGCACGGCGCGCACGCGCTTCACGAGCCAGCGCCTGCCATCGCGCGGATCTCGCGCCACGACGACGTCGCCGCGTCGAGGCGCGACCAAATCGGTGTAGATCAAAAACTCGCCGTCGCGGAGCGCCGGCAACATGCTGTGCCCCGCGACGGCGACGCGGCCGATGATCATCAGCGAGCTAGGCGGCGACGGCCTTCTTCACGCGCGTCTGCTCGGGCCCGCCGAGCTGCTTCCAGATGTCGCCGATCTTGTCGATGAGGTCGATGAGCTTCTTGGCCTCGGCGATATCGGTGCTCTGCTTCACCTTCGATCCCTGTTTGGAGGCCTGCCACACCAGCTCGTGCAGGTTCGGGTATTTCTGCGTGTGCTCGGGCTTGAAGTAGTCGTGCCACAGCACGTCGATGTGATGCTTCGCCAGCTCCGCGCGCTGCTCTTTGACGATGATGCAGCGTTCCTTGAAGACCTCGTCGCTCGAGGCGTGGTACTTCTCCAGGATCTTGTAACAGGATTCCGCCTCGATACGCGCCTGATCCGGATCGTAGACGCCGCACGGGATGTCGCAGTGCGCATGCGCGATCCGCGACGGCTTGAGCAAACGACGAATGGATTGCATGCTCCCCTCCTGCATATCGATGTCGTTAGAAGGAGCGTAGCAGTCGTTCCACTTCCGCCCTGAGCCGTGCGCCTTCGGCCGGCTTCGCCAGATAGCCGTCGCATCCAGCCATCCGCGCGACCTGTTCGTCCTCCGGCATCGCGTGTCCGCTCAACACCAGGATCGGGATGCGACGGAGCTTGACGTCGTCCTTCATCCGACGCACCAGATCGAGTCCGCTCATTCCCGGCAGGCTGACGTCGGTGATGACAAGGTCGGTACCGTCGTGGGCGATCGCATTCAGCGCCTCTTCTGCGCTCCGTGCCGACGCCGTCTCGTAACCGGTGGGCTCGAGCATCGCGCCGACGAGCTCGAGATGGCGCGCGTCGTCGTCGACCAGCAGCAGCCGGACCTCGCCACTCATGACTGGGCCGCGCGGTTCAGGCCGCCGCGTCGGCGTATTGCGCTGACGCGATCTGATCGATGGTGCCGCGCTCCAGCAGACCGGTGAAGAGCTCGACGTACGCCGCGTCCCACTGCGAGCCGGCGCCGGCGGTGAGACGACGGTGGGCCTCCTCGCGCGAAAGGCCGATGCGATACGAGCGATCCGACACCATCGCGTCCCAGGCGTCGGCGACAGCGACGATCCGCGCGCCGATGGGAATCGCGTTGCCGCGAAGGTGATCAGGGTACCCGTTGCCGTCGAACCGCTCGTGATGATTGCGAATGATCGGAAGGAAATGCGAGACGCTGCGCAACGACGAGCAGATACGCTCGCCCTCCGCGGAGTGCACGCGCATGACGGCGAACTCCGCCTCGGTGAGCGCACCGGGCTTGAGCAGAATGGCGTCCGGAACAGCCAGCTTGCCGATGTCGTGAAGGACGCCGCCCATGTACAGGATCGCGAGATCATCGCCCGCAAGACCGTACTGCTCACCGATCTCCCGGGCATAACGACCGACGCGCTCGGCGTGGTGAATGGTGTAGCGGTCGCGTACCTCGACCGCCCTCGCGATCGCCCGCAGCACGGTCTCGGTCGCGTCGAGCCTCTTGTTGAGCTCTCGATCCTGTAGCAGCACCTTGGCGCGCACCAGCAGCTCTTTCGCGTCGAAGGGCTTTGTCAGGAAGTCGTCCGCACCGGCCTCGAGCCCACGGAGACGCGTCGTTCGATCCTGCAGCGCCGTCAGGATGACGATGGGGATGAGACGGCGGAGCGGATGCGACTTGATGCGAGCGCACACCTCGAGACCCCCGAGGCGCGGCATGTCCACGTCGAGCAGGACGAGGTCGGGCTCCTCGGCGTCGATCTGCTCGAGCGCGTCGATGCCGTCGACCGCCTGGCGCACGTCATAGCCGAGCTCGAAGAGATGTCCTTCGAGCAGCTCACGGTTCGCGCGAACGTCGTCGACGACGAGCACGATCGGTTTGCGCGTCGGGGTGAGGATCGCGGTCACGCGTTCGCTTTCGCCAGCCGACTCTCACGGCGGCGCAGGGACACTCGCGCTAGCCAAGCGCCGAGACGAGCACGGTCCACCGGCTTGGTGAGGTGGTCATCGGCCCCGAGCACACGCGCCGCACCGTCGTCATCTTCGACCGTGACCACGATGACCGGAAGGCTGCGCGTGGCGGGTTCGCTACGCAGTTGTTCGAGCACGCGCTCGCCGCGCTCGTCGGGCAAACGCAGATCGAGGACCACGCCGATCGGCTCGTTGCGGCGGATCGCGGCAAAGGCACCTTCCGCCGATCCGACGACCTCGCAGCGCACGCCGTGCGTTCGCGCGAGCTCGACGACCAGGTCGGCGTTGTGCACGTCGTCGTCGATGACCAGGAGACGATCTCCAGTCATCGCCTGGACGGCGACCCCGGGAAGACGCACGTGGAAGGTCGTGCCGACGTTCTCCTGGCTCTCGAATCCGATCGTGCCGCCGTGCAGCTCGACCAAGCGCTTCGTCAGCGCGAGCCCCAGCCCGGTGCCGGGAGCCTTCGATCGCCCCTCGTTGAGGCGCTCGAACATCCCGAACACGCGCTCGCGCTGATCGGCCGGGATGCCGATGCCCGTGTCCTGCACCTGGACATCGACATCGTCGCCATCCAGCCCGGCGATGATCGCGACGCGGCCCGCGGCCGGCGTGAACTTCAGCGCGTTCGACACCAGGTTGTAGAGCACCTGACGGACCCTGCCGGCGTCGACGCGAATGAGAGCGCCCTCCTGGATCGTCGACTCGAAACGGATCTCGCGCTCGCCCGCCGTCTGTCTGGCGGCGGCGACGACGGGGTCAAACAGCGCACCGAGCTCGATCGCCTCGGCCCGGAGCTCGATCTTGCCGGCTTCGACCTTCGAGAGATCCAGCACGTCGTTGACCAGCGCCAGCAGATGCTGGCCCGCATCGGAGATGTTGGTGAAGTAGCGGCGCTGCCGTTCGGTGAGCGTGCCGTCGAGCTGCTCCTTGAGCAGGTCGGAGAACCCGAGGATCGCGTTCATCGGCGTGCGCAGCTCGTGGCTCATGCTCGACAGGAACTCGGACTTCGCCCGGCTCGCCTTCTGCAGGTCGTCATAGAGACGGACCGCCTCCAGGGCCACCGCGGACTGGCTGGCCAGAAGCTGCACGAAATCCAGGTCATCCTCGGCGAAGAGCGGTGCGCGCGGCGCGATCACCGCCAGCACGCCGACCCGACGGTCCTGAAGTCGCATCGGCGCAGCGAGCAGCGCTTGAGAACCCTGGTCGCCGTAGGTGTCGCGGTAATAGCTGCTCTCTTTGATCGGGCGCACCGAGACTATCGGCCGCTGGGTCGCAAAGACCTGCCCGCTGATGCTCTCGCCACTCTTCACCGTCACCTCTCTGTCCGGCAGGTGGTAGCGCAGCACTTGGGCGGACTCATCCCACAGGCCGATGTGCGCGCCTGCCGCGCCGGTGGCACGCGCCGCAGCCGCTTCGAGCCGCCCGACGGCGGCCCACAGGTCGGTCTGCTGGGCGACCGCGACCGCGCCGTCGACGAATGCCGACAGCTGCGGTAGCCGCCACGCGTTTCGCAGCAAAGAGGGCGGTGAGACACTCAGGAAGTAGCACGTCGCAGCCGCGAGGGCGAGCAGCCGCGAGGCGAAGGCCGGAACCGGAACGAAGAGCTGCACCCCGGCTATGAGGAACACCGCGCCAAGAAGGACCGAGCCGAACGCCAGTGCCTGCAGGCGGCGACGGCCGACGCCGCCAGTCCGGCCGGCCTCTCGTGCGACGAACACGCCGGCGAATCCGGCGAACACAGCGAAGTACAGGACGAGCGAAAGGATCAGCCACGCGGGTGCCGGCGTGGGCACGAAGGCAAAGGCCGCCGTAACGATGACCCATCCTGCGAGAGTTGCTGGAAGCACGCGGTGTGGCACCGGCGCGAGATCGTCGGCGAGGCGCAGCATGAAGTACGGGATACCGAGGATCGCGGCGACGAGCGTGATGCCGTACCACCGGTCCTGACTACTGATCCCGAGGCGCGGTGCGATCAGGCCGGCTCCGATGGCCAACGCTGGGAGACCAAACAGGATGGCCAGGTTGATGTTGGCCCGGCGCCGGGTCCGCACTGCGTTGATCGCGGCCATAACGAAGATGACGCCGAACAGGACGTTGGTGAGGAGCTGAAGAAGCTCGTCGGCGCTCAACTACACGCTCGGTCGCGCGAACCTGCGTGCGGTCTCTCGCAGCTGGTTCGGAGAGATCGGCTTGGTGAGATAGGCGTCGAAACCAGCCTTGGTGCCGCGCGAGATCTGCTCCGGCATGGCCGCGGATGTGAGCGCCACGATCGGCGAGGTCAACCCCGCCGCGCGCAGCTCCCGGCACACCGCCTCACCGCTCATGGAGGGCAGCTGGATGTCGAGAATGATCAGGTCGAAGGCCTCGCGAAGAGCGCGATCCCGTCCGGCGATGCCGTCCACCTCGACCTCGACGACGTGACCGGCGGTCTCCAGCGCGCCGATGAAGTACTCGACGTTCGCGGGGTTGTCATCAACCACGAGCACCCGCATGTGTTGTGCACCATGTTCAATGGACATAAGCGCGGCAGGCTCACCCGGAGGAGGGTGTCTTTGGTGCACAGTGCGACTTGACTGAAATGGCGACGCTGTATACGAAAGTTCACATGAGCCATGTTTTAGACGTCACGCGTACACTTCTGACCGTGATCCGCCCGGATCACGCCGGGGGAAGATGACGACGAAGTCCACCGCGCTGACACCGCGCCAGGAGCAAGTGATGGCGCTCCTCAGCGAGGGTTTGAGCAACCGGGACATCGGCGTGCGTCTTGGGATCTCCGAGCAAGCCGTGAAGGCCGTCGTGTCGCGATTGCTCGCGCGCTTCCACGTCCGAAATCGCGCCAGCCTGGTCCGTGCCGCTATCGGCGAGGCGCACGCAGCCGACCGCGGCGACGGATCTGGCGATATCCGCGGATTGTCCGATGCCGGGATCGTCGTCTTCGATGTCGAAGGGCGCGTGCTGTTCATGAACGATCGCGGCTCGGCGCTGGCCGGAACCTTTGACGAACGGCGTTCGCTGCCGGAGCAAATGGCCTACTACACTGTTCGCGATCCCGAGACCCGCCGCCCGCTCGAGCCAGCGGAGACGCCGGTCGGTCGCGCGCTCTCCGGCGAGACCGTCTCCGACGGCTGTTTCTTGATCCGTTTGCCCGGGAGTGAGAGCGATACGCTGCTGCGGACGAGCACGACGCCGCTTCGCGACAGTCAGGGCCACGTCACCGGCGTGATCGCGCTCTTCTGGCACGAGCCGGCGCGGTCCTCCTAGACTCGCAGCTGTGATCGTCCGCGAGCGACTCCGCCCGGACGTCTTCCGTCTACCCGTGGAGAAGATCCGCTCCGGTTACAAGAGCGATATCTACTTCAACCGCACGAAATATGTGCTCGAACGCGACGGCCTGCACCGGCGCGCGACAATGCAGGTCTTCCAGAAGAACGACGGCGTCACGGTCGTCGGCACCGACCACACCCTCGCGATCCTGCACGTCGGGACGGGTCACTACCGCGATCGCGTCGCGGCGCAGCGGCTCTTCGAGCGCTATCTCGAGAACGAACGCGCGCTCTATCGCGTCTGGTCGGCGCTTCCCGGCGTCGAGTGGGATGAGTACGAGGCCGTGGCGCGACGGATCTTCGACACCAGCCGCGCGCTATCCGAGCTGTGGACGCCGGCCTGGCAGGAGCTCGAGGTGCGCTCCCTTTTCGACGGCGAGAGCGCCGGCGCGCGCGAAACGGTGATGCACATCGACGGCGACTACGCCGAGTACGCACATCTGGAGACGCTGTACCTCGGCGCGCTCACCGACGGCAGCAAGATTGCATCGAACACGCGGACGGTCGTCGAAGCGGCGAACGGCAAGCCGGTGATCATGTTCGGCGCACGCCATCAGTCCCATGAAGCGCAGGCCGGCGCGGGCTACGCCGCGCACGTCGGCGGCGCCATCGGGGTGTCCACCGACGAGCAGGGTGAGTGGTGGGGCTCCACCGGGCTGGGCACCATCCCGCACGCGCTCATCGCGATCTACGGCGGCGACACGGTGCTGGCGACGCTGAAGTTCGACGAGCACATCAACCGTTCGGAGGAGCCGCTGGCGCATCTGACGGCGAAGGAGAATCCCGAAGGCCACATCAACGTCACCGCGCTCGTGGACTTCCAAAATGACGTGGTCGGCACGTCGCTGCAGGTCGCCAAGGCTCTAGGCCAGAAGCTGTGGGGCGTGCGCGTCGACACGAGCGAGGACCTGCTCGATGCCTCTGTGCTGGAGGAGATCCGGCGCGAACGCGGCCTGGCGCGTGGCGAGCTGCGCGGCGTGACGCCGCGTCTGGTCGAGATCCTGCGGGCCGCACTCGACCGGAACGGCTATCCGCACGTGAAGATCGTGGCCTCCGGCGGCTTCGACGCGGCCAAGATCCGGCGGTTCGAAGCGGCGGGGGTGCCGGTCGACGTCTACGGCGTGGGCGCCGAGCTGCTGCATGCCGGCGGGGCGGCATACGACTACACCGCCGACATCGTGCGCGTTGAGGGTCGTCCGCTGGCGAAAGTCGGACGCGCCTACGCGGAAAACCCGCGCCTCGGCATCGTCGACTGGCAGGCGCTCACCGGCACGACGCGTGCAGCCAAGGGCAAACGGTGATCCGGCGATTCGCCCTCGGCATCCTTGAATCGCAGAACGGCTGGACCGATCCGCTTGGCGGGTTCATCCAGGAGAAGATCCTGCAGCCGGTCTTCAAGCCGGTGCACTTCCTGAAGGATTTTCTGAACGGCACCTGGCTCGGACATTCCCTGCACGCGCTCCTGACCGACGTCCCCATCGGCGCGTTCACCGCAGCGGTGGTGCTCGACATCCTCAACGTGCGCGCCGGCGCGGACGTCGCCATCGCCCTCGGCATCCTCGGCATGCTCGGCGCCGCTCTCGCCGGCTGGGCCGACTACACCGACGCCAACGGGAAGGTCCGCAACTACGGCACGCTGCATCAGCTCCTCATGCTCGTCGCGCTGGTGCTCTACATCGTCTCGCTCGGCATGCGTCTCGGCTCCGGCACGCTCGATCGCACGCTCCCGATCACGCTCTCGGTCGTCGGGTATCTGATCATCGCCGTCTCGGCCTACATCGGCGGCGAGATGGTCTACGGCCTCGGCAACATGGTCGACCGCCACGCCTTCCGCGCCGCTGGCGCGAAGTGGGCCGCGCTTGACGTCGCGTCGATCGATCCGGACAAGCCGACGAAGGCGAAGGCCGGCGCGCAGACGCTGGTGGTGGTGCGGAAAGGCGAGCGGCTGTTCGCGCTGCACGACACCTGCGCCCATCAGGGCTGCTCGCTGTCCGAAGGCAAACTGGTGTCGGGCAACATCATCGAGTGTCCCTGTCACGCCTCTCGCTACGAGCTCGCGACGGGTTACGTGGTCCAGGGTCCCTCGACGTTCGATCAGCCGCGCTTCGAGATCCGGGAGAGCCAGGGCAAGCTCGAAGCACGCCGGGCCGGGCAGCCCGAGTAAGACTCAGAGCTTGGCGCGGACCACGGCGCGCGCGCTGAGCCGCGGCCGTCGCATCGTCGCGGTCATCACCGCGTAGCGGACTCCGCGGAACGTGGTCGCCCCCGCGTACGTTCCGTCGGGCGCGAGCACCACGATGTTCAGTCGCGTGACGTGCCGGCCCTCGAGCCCGTTGGCGCGGGCGATCGCGGTGCGCGCAGCGTCCGCGGGCGTCGCGCCGCCGGCGAGGAGGTCGACCGCCGTCCGTGCCGTCCCGGCGCGAATGGCAAGCTCGCCGAAGCCGGTGCAGGCCGCGGCGCCGTAACGCGAGTCGCAGTAGTTGCCCGCGCCGATGATCGGCGAGTCCCCCACCCGACCCGGATACTTGTACGCCCACCCCGACGTCGACACCGCGGAGGCGACGTCGCCGCGACGATCCAACGCCAACACGTTCACGGTGCCGCGCTCCGCGCCGATGGTGCGCCACACCGTGCGCGCCAGTGACCGCTTCCGCGAGATCGACTCCGGCGTCTCACCGAACGCGCGCAGACGCTTGCGCCATAGCTCGCGAGCCGCGGGCGTGAGCAATTCGCGCTCCTCACAGCCGCACTCGCGTGCGAAACGCGCGGCGCCGTCGCCCGCCATGAGCACGTGTGGCAGTCGCTGCATCACCAGCCGGGCGACGTCGATCGGATAGCGGTAGCCCGTGAGGGCGCAGACGGCCCCGGCGTGACGAGACCGGCCGTCCATGAGCGAGGCGTCGAGCTCGACCTCGCCGAGCACGTTCGGCAATCCGCCGGTGCCGACGCTGTGGTCGCTGAGGTTGTCTTCGACGATCTTCGTCGCGGCGACGACCGCGTCCAAGGCGCTGCCGCCACGGCGCAGTACGCGCATCCCGGTCGGCAGACCGACCGCGCCGTTTCCGGACGCGACCATGACCGGCGGCACGCGCGGCAGGCTAACGCCTCGTCCGACGCGCCGCAGAGGGCGTAGCCTTTGGCGCCAAGAGACGCGAGTCGTGGCCCATCCGGTCGTCGAACAACTGCGGTTCACGCGAAGCGAATGGCTTCGCGGACTGAACGGCGTCTCCGGCGAGGACGCCTCGCGTCACTGCGGCCAGATGAATTCGATTGGTTGGATCGTTGGCCATCTCACCTGGCAAGAGCAGCGTTATCTGCTGCACCGTCCGCAAGGGATCATGCTGCGTCCGGAGATCCAGCGAGAGTTCGCTTACGGCGCGCCGATGAGCACGCCGGCGCTCGCGGACATGCTCGGCGCCTGGCACCAGATCACGGTTGCCGCCGATCCGTTCCTGGACACGCTCACGACCGACGCTCTGCTGAAAGATCTGCCACTCGACGGCCACCACAGCGGTCAGACTCAGGGTTCGGCGATACGGCGTCTGACGTACCACTACTGGTTCCACATCGGCGAGATCCAGGCGATCCGTCAGATCCTCGGACAGAAGGAGCTTCCCGAGTACGTCGGGAGCATCGAGGCCGAGGCGCCGTACCGGCCGGAGTAACGATTACCGGCCGGTGAGGCCGCGGACCAGACGGAAGCCGATGCCCGTCGTCCCGGCATACGGCCCGTGGCGCCGGGCGCAGCGCACCGTGTCCGCGCCGAGCGCGAACGACCCGCCTCGCGTCACTCGGGTCTCGTGCGCATAGTCAGCGGGAGCCGCGGTCGAGCCGTCGTACAAGCGGAACCACGAGTTCGTCCACTCCTCGACGTTCCCCACCAGATCGAAGAAGCCGAGACCGACGGCGCCGAACGCGCCGATCGGTGTGGTGTCGCCGACGTTCGCCTCGCGGGTGTTCGCCCGCGCCGGATCGAAGTCATTGCCCCAGGGAAACTCGCGATCGTCGCCGGCACGCGCCGCCTTCTCCCACTCGCGCTCGTCGGGTAAGCGATAGATGCGGCCGGTACGGACCGTAAGCCAGCGGCAGTACGCCACCGCATCGCCCCAGGCGATGTCCCGCACCGGGTGGTTGCGATATCGCGCCTGCGGCTCGGCGCCGCTCCACCACGATGGCGCGGCGTGTCCGGCGTCGGCGACGAAGCGCGCGTACTCCTGATTGGTGACCGGGTACTTCGCCAGCGCGAAGACCTGCACGTGTGCGTGGTGGCGAGGCGTTTCCTTGATGAACCAAGGGCGCTCAGTGCCGGGGTACCGACCGAGGAGCTCGTCGACAGACTCTGGTGCGGTGCCGACCGTAGCCGGACCGGGCGGCAGCGTGATCACCAGCGGTTCGTCGGCGATGCGTGGGTCTCCGATGAGCGAGAGGGCCAGGCCGGCGCGGCGCCGTTCTTCGAGTGGCTTCCCGGGATCTTCGACGGCGCGTGCGAGATCGGTCCGTTCGGTCTCGAGCGCGCGCGCATCGAGCGCCCGCGCCGCCGCGACGATCTCGGCTTCGTCTCCCGAAAGCAGCACCGAGGACTTCATGCTTCGAGTATCACCGAAGCATGCAGAATTCGGGACCGTGGAGCGCGCGCTCAAGATCGGCGACGTCGAGATCCTCGCCCTCCGCGATTGCGTGTTGCCGCTTCGACTCGACTTTCAGTTCCCCGAAGCGCACGCCGACGACTTCGCGCCGTTCCGCGAACGGTATCCCGGGATGCTCAGCGAGGATCGATGGCTGGCGCCGGTGCGTGCGTTCCTTATCCGCACGCCCCGCGAGACGGTGCTGTTCGATAGCGGGCTCGGCGCCCTCGGGTCGGTCGCGTCGGTCTTCAACGTCCGCGGGTCGCTGCCGGACGAGCTCAGACGCGAGGGCTCCCCGCCCGAAGCGATCGAGACCGTGGTCCTCTCGCATTTGCACCTCGACCACGCCGGCGGCGTCATGCGCGCGAGAGGTGCCGGTGCCGAGCCGACGTTCCCTCGCGCGCGCCATCTCCTCCATCCCGCCGATCTGGAACTGGCGCGCCAGTGGGGGAAGCAGTACTCGGAGACAGTGCTCGAGGTCGAAGCCCGCGGCCTCCTCGACGCCGCCGCCGCCGACGGCCTTCAGCTGGGTCGCGCGCTATCGCTGCTGCACACGCCGGGTCATACGCCGGGTTCGATGAGCGTGCTGGTGCTGTCGCGCGGCGAGGGCGCGCTGCTGAGCGCTGACGCGATCCCGAATCCGATGCTGGCGACCGAACCGCAGTGGCGGTTCGGCAGCGACAGCGACCCGGCGCAGGCGTCGGCGACACGGATCGCGCTCATGGACCGCATCGAGTCGGAGGGCTTGGTGTCGGTGCCGACGCATATGCCCGAGCCGTTCGGCGGATTCGTTCGCGTCGGCGGCAAGCGGTATTGGCGGGGGCGAACTTAGCGCATTCGCTCCGCGGTGCGGCGCGCCAGCGCCATGACCGTCAGCATCGGATTGACGCCGGAGGCGCTGGGAAAGGCGCTGGCATCGGTGACGTAGAGCCCGCGCAGGCCCCACACCTGGCCGTCCGGGTCCGCGACCGCGTCGCGCGGCGAGCCGCCGATACGGCAGGTCGACATCTGGTGCGCGCTGAACAGCGTCACGCGATTCGGGATCGCGCCGCGGCGGCCGATCGCGGCGTGGAATGTGTCGAAGTCCTCGTCGGCTCCCAGCTCGAGCGGCGGCGTGTGCAGCGTCGCGATTCGGCGCGCGCCCGCCGCGCGATGGAGCTCCGCGCAGCGCTGCATCGCGATCGTCAGGAGCCGACGCTCCAGCGGTCCGCACTCGTAATGCGTGCGCGCCTCGCCGGCGGCATCCACGGTCACGCGCCCCTCTTCGCGATCGCGGACGATGGCGATGACGGCGGCGAGGTGCCGGAACCGGGCCGCACGTTCGAGGTGATCGGCGCTGCCCCACCACGGCGTCGAAGCCGCGAGGATGCCCGGGTAGGCGGCGGGTATCTCCAGGCGGAAGCCGTAGCCGGCCTCGAGGTCGGCGAATTCCTCGGACAGCACCGACTGCGGCACGCCGGACCAATGACCGCCAAGGTCCTCTGGATAATCGCCGTTCGTCACCGCGACCGGGTGGAGGTGCAGATGCCGTCCCGCCTGTGCCGGGGCGATCCCGGAGCGCAGCAGCAGCGCCGGTGAGAGGATCGCGCCTCCGGCGAGCGCCACGAGCGGCGCGCGAATGCGCAGCTGCCCGCCGCCGGCGACGCGCGCGACAACGGCGGCGGCGCGCCCGCTCTGGACCTCGATGCGCCGCGCCTCGGTCTCGGGCACGATCTCGGCGCCGGCCGCACAGGCGTCGACGAGATAGGTCCGCAGCGTCGATTGCTTCGCGCCGCGACGGCAGCCCAGGGTGCAGGCGCCGCAGTCGCCGCAGCCCTTGACGTTGCGGCGGATCGTCGCGCACGACCACCCCAGCCGGCGCAGACCGCGCTCGAGCATCAGGTTGGGACCGTTGCGCTCGCTCTCGTCGGCGTCGACGTCGAGGCGGGACTCGACCGCGTCGTAGTGACGATCGAGATCGTCGACGCCGGCGGCGCGCCACTCGTCTCGCACCCCCGGCGGCAGGCGCAGCGAGGTGTTCCAGTTGACCACGGTCCCACCGCCGACGGCGGAGCCCGCCAGGACCGCGATTGCACGATCCTCGGTCGAGGCGATGCCGCGATCGAGGAACAGCGACGCGTAGGCCGGAAGCTCCCTCGCGTCGAACTGCATCTCGGTCCGCAGCATCCCGCGCTCGAGGACGACGACATGTCTTCCCGCCGCGGCCAATGCCGCCGCGACGACTGCGCCGCCGGCGCCGGACCCGACGACGCAGGCGTCGGCGTCGATGGTCTCGCCGTCGCGCGGCGTCGTGATGCGAAGCGCTGCCGCGGGCGCGGGAGTGTCGAGCGTCTGCCGCGCGTATCCCGCCCGTTCGGCGTACGGCGAGCCGTCGAGCCCGTACGTGTAGAGCAGGCTCAGGCGCTTGAGGACCTGAAACGCTTTTCGCTTCAAGGGGATCGGGCTGCCGGCCCAGCGCTTGAGGTAGTCCTCACGCTCGGCCTGGCCGAGTGCGGAGAATCGGACCGCGCGACCGATCAGCCCGAGGTTCGCCACCGGCGACTCGATCGTGTCCAGGAACTGGTCGAGTTCGGCGACGAGCGCCGGACGCTCCAGCGCCTCGACCTCCGACCGAAGCAGTCGATGCGTGCCGAGCGCGCTCGCTGACGGTAGCGCCGCGTCCCCCGCGACGAAGGTGTCGCACACCGCCGCGAGCGCGCGTTCGCGATCCGCCATCGCGTAATCATCGCGCGCCGCCGATTCAGCGCAGCCTGCGCGCGTGGCGCGCCAGGGCCCGGTTCCGATGCTTGAGCTGCGCGGTGGCGCGCGCGTCCTGCTTTGCCTCCAGATGCTCCAGCTCGCGCAGCAAGCGGCGGAAGCTCGCCAGGCGCGAGGCATCGAGGTCGCCGCGCTCGACCGCGCCGAGAACGGCGCATCCGGGCTCCACGGAATGCCGACAGTCTCGGAAACGGCAGTGCGCCGAGAGCCTGTCGACGTCGGCGAACGCACCGGCGAGCCCATCCTCCGCGTCCCACAGCTGGAGCTCGCGCAAGCCCGGCGTATCGATGATCAGTCCGCCGCCATCGAGACGGATGAGCTCGCGGCGCATCGTGGTGTGACGTCCCACGCCGTCCCGGCGAGTCTCACGTGTCGCCAGACGTTCGGTGCCGAGCAGGGTGTTTATGAGCGTCGACTTACCGACGCCGGACGAGCCGAGCAGCGCCGCGGTCTTGCCCGGTGCGAGATATGGCTCGAGTTCGTCGAGACCTTCTCCGGTGAACGAGCTGCTGACGACGACATGGACCCCGAGCCGCGCGAGCCCGAGCGCGCGTTGGCGCGCGTCGTCGCGCAGATCGGCCTTGGTCAGAAGCACCACCGGTTGCGCTCCGCTTTCGTGCGCCAGCGCCAGAAAGCGTTCGAGGCGGCGAACGTTGGCAGCATCATCGACGGCGATCTCGGCCGCGAGTGCGGAGACGACGAAGACCGTGTCCATGTTCGCGGCGAGGACCTGCTCCTCTGTGGTGAGCCAGGGCGCCTTTCGAGCGAATTCGGTCCGGCGCGGCAACACCGCGCGGATGGTGGCCCGCCCTTCGTCGAGACGAACGCTCGCCGCGACCCAGTCGCCTGTCGCGGGCAATCGTCCCGACACGCGTGCCTCGAAGCCGAGCTTCCCTGGATCGCGACGCACGTAGTCGCCCTGCAAACGGCCCGCGAGCTCCGCGGATAGCTCACCGCCGGCGGAATAGAGCATGTACGCACCGCGGTGCTGCACGGCCACCCGGGCGGGCTCCAGGCCTGCCGCTTCGTGCGGCCGGAAATGTTCTTCAAAGAAGGGGTGCCAGCCGAGCGCGAATAGCTCGGACCGATTCGCCGACATGTGATCTCCTCGAGCCGATTAATGGGACGCGGGCCGCGGCAGGCCAGGCTCAGGAGACCGCTTCGCGAAAGACGCTCGGCAGCCGCTAGAGCCGGATGGCCCTCTGTGCGGTGGGGAATCCTCGTCGATCTGTCATTGCGCACCTCCGCTTGCCGAACTGCGAGCGGTATAGCACGGATGCGCACCCCGTTCGAGTGTCGATCCGCGAGCAGCGACTAGTGCGTCTGCCGCTTCGCCTTGTCCTCGTCCGCGAGCTGACGCCGCAGGATCTTGCCGATGAGCGATTTCGGCAGCTCGCTGCGGAACTCGACCACGTGCGGGACCTTGTAGCCGGTGAGTTGTCCGCGGCAGTGCGCGATGAGCTCCTCGGCCGTCGCGGTCTGGCCCGGCTTCAACACCACGAAGGCCTTCACGACTTCGCCTCGCTGGGCGTCCGGAGTGCCGATGGCCGCAGCCTCCATCACAGCCGGGTGCGAGTACAGAACCTCCTCGACCTCGCGCGGATACACGTTGAATCCGGAGACGATGATCATCTCCTTCTTCCGCTCCACGATGGTGAAGTAGCCGTCCTCGTCCATCGTGGCCACGTCGCCGGTGACGAGCCAGCCGTCGCGCAACGTGAGGTCGGTCTCGTCAGGACGCTGCCAGTAGCCGTCCATGAGGTTCGGCCCGCGGACGAGCAGCTCCCCGCGCTCGCCCATCCCGACCTCGCGCGTACCGGTCTCGAGGTCCACGATCTTGGCGTCGACGTCCGGGAACGGGATCCCGACCGTGCCGATCTTGCAGAAACCGTTGATCGGATTCGCGTGTGTGACCGGGCCGGCCTCGGTGAGGCCGTAGCCCTCGACGATCTTTCCCCCGTGCGTGAGCTTCTCGAACGTCGTCGCGACCTCCAGCGGCAGCGGCGCCGACCCGGACATGCACGCCCGGATCGAGCGAAGGTCGTACTTCTTCGTGAGCGGAGAGTTGTTCAACGCCACGTAGACACGCGGCGCTCCCGGAAAGTGCTGGGGCTTGTGCTTCTGGATCGCCTTCAGCATGTCTACGAGGTTGAATTGCGGGATGAGCACCATCGTGTACGCGCCGGCGATGGCCTGATTCATCAGCACGGTCAGGCCGTACGAATGGAAGAAGGGCATGAACGCGAGCGTGACCAGCCCCGGCTCGCTCCCAGGGAACCAAGCCTCACATTGCAGCGCGTTCGCGACGAGCGCGTGGTGCGACAGGATCGCGAACTTCGGTGTGCCGGTGGTGCCGCCGGTCGCGAGCAGGGCGGCGACGTCGGCGCTGGCCGTGGGCACGGCCGTGGGCTTCGGCGCCACCCGAAGCATGTCGGCGAACGCCGTGACCCGGTCGTCGCCGCTCGTGTCGGCGCGATGACCATCCTTCTTCTCACGCGCCAGCGTGAACAGCGTCCGCAGCATGGCCGGCATGTATTCCTTGATGTTCGTGATGACGACGTGACGGACCGTTGGCGTCTGCGCCGCAATGGCCTTCACCACGGGATACATCCGCGAGAGCACGACCGCGACGCTCGCGTCGGTGGCGTTGAACTGGTGCGCCATCTCCCGCGGCGTGTACAGCGGATTCGTCGGCACGACGATGGCACCGGCGCGCAGGGCGCCGTAGAAGGCGATGACGTACTGCGGCGAGTTCGGCAGCACCAGCGCGACGCGGTCGCCCTTCTTCACGCCGAGCGACTGCAGCCCCGCGGCGAACCGATCCGCCAGATCGGAGAGCTCGCGGTACGTCAGCGTGGCGTTGAAGAAGATCGTCGCGGTGACGTCGGGATGTTCGGCCGCGGATCTGTCGAGGAACGTCTGGAGCGCGAGGTCGGGATAGGTGAGCGTATGCGGCACGCCTTGGTCGTAGAACTTGAGCCACGGACGCTTGGTCTGCGGAGCGCTCGTGACCGCCATGCTTCGTTCCTCCTGCTCTTTCCCCCGCTCCACTCCAACGATACGGCGTGCGCAAAGCGGGCAGAATCGCCCGGTGGCGCGAATTCTCGGCGTCTTCGCACATCCCGATGACGAGTCCTTCAGCTTCGCCGGGACAGCGATGAAGCTCCTGGAGCGCGGTCACGAAGCCGGTCTGGTGACGCTCACGCGCGGTGACAAGGGACGCTGGTACGGAAAGCGTCCGCTGTACTCGTGGGATTCGCGGGCACTGGCGCGCGAACGCGCGAAGGAATGGCGCGGCGCCGTCGCGACGATCGGTCTCGGGCGCGCCTGGCTGCTGCGCTGGCCGGATCAGGGCGTGTCCGGCGCTCCGGTCGATCGCATCACCATGCAGCTGACCCGCATCTACCGGGAGTTCCGGCCCGATGCGGTCATCACCTTCGGACCTGAGGGCGCGGGCAGCGAGCATGACGATCACGCCGGAACCTCGCGCCACGCCACACGCGCGTTCCGCTGGGCCGCTGATCCCTCGATCCGCACGCCTGGACACCGCTCGCACCATTCACGCTGGCTGCTCTACACCACGGCGCCCGAGGCCGGCCGCGTCATGCGCGGGCGTCGACCGGCGGGCTACCTCACGCCAACGCATGCGGTCGACGTCTCGCCATACCTGGCGCGCAAGGCCGCCGTGTTCGAGCAGCACCGTACCCAGTTCAAGGACCGCCCCTTCTTCCAGTGGCTACTTCGCGCCCGCGGCGGCAAGGAATACTTCCATCTGGCCATCGACACGCAGCGCCCACCGGCCCGGGAGCTCACCTTCCTGCGATGAATCCGCTCGTGACGCTGCCCCTCGTCCTGTTCGTCGTGCTTCTCGAGCTCGCGATCGGGGGCGTCATCGCGATGGTCCTGCTCGAACGCAGCACCGACACGCCGCTCGGCTTCCTGCGTCTCGCGGCCGTCGTCGACATCGCGGCCGCGGCGTTCGCCGCGCTGATCGCGTCCGCGCTCCCGCCCGAGGCCGAGATCGCCGCACGTCTGTCGTACGCCGTGGCGGCGCTGTTGGCTCTGACGTTCGTCGCCACGCTCGCGCCGTGGCGGCGTGTGCGCCAGGCCGTCGAAGGCGTCACGGCTCTGGCCGGCATTGCCCTTCTCGTTGCGGCGTCGACGGCGCGGCCCGGTGGCGCTCCGAGCCAATACGACGTGCTCGCGCTCGCGGCGCTGCCGCTTGGCGCGCTCGCGCTGGGCGGCGTCGACGCGGCAATGCTCTTAGGGCACTGGTATCTGGTCACGCCAAAGCTCTCGCCGCGCCCGCTCCAGACCGCCGCGCTGATGTTCGTCGCCGCCTTGCTGCTGCAGGCCGTGCTGCTCGTACTCGCGTATTCGCGCGGCTTCGTCGCGATCGCCTGGGACACCAACGCCGCGGCGACCGCGCTGCGGATCTTCGTCGGCATCGCCGCGCCGCTGCCGATCGCGTTCGCGGCCTGGTGGACGGCTCGACTGAACACGCAGTCGTCCACCGGCCTGCTGTACGTCGCGCTGGGCATGGTCCTCGCTGGCGAGATCATGGCGCGGATGCTGTTCTACGTCGCCGGCGTGCCGATCTGAGGGCTGGCACGCACACTGCACCACCGCGATCCACGATGTGGCGGCGGAAAGTCTTCCTCGGAGTCCAGCCGATCGCACATGAGGGCGGCTTCGAGCTCAGGATCCCGGTACGTGGCTATCAGGTCCGTCTCGAGCGCGTGAACGTGGTCTACGACGAGGTCCGCGCGCCGCAGGTCAAACCGAGCGCTCCTCGTCCGAAGCACTCCCGCCGCGCCTGAGGCGCGCCCCGACGCGTCGTAGCAGATCGCGCACAGCGTCGACGAGGGGGTCGCCTTGCCGCTCGCGGACCGCATCGGTTCGATCCGGATCCTCGACCGCGACGCGCTCGCGCCACAGGACATCCTCGAAGGTGCGGCGCTCTAGCACTGAGATGCGCTTCACCCGCAGCTTCTCCTTGAGGAACAGCTGCTTCGACACGACCACCCGCTCCTCGTAAATTGGCACGACGAGCTCGCCATTCTCGTACCACGGCGCGACTTTCGCCGCGACGGCTTCGTTGACCGGTACGTGCTCGAGCTCGATCTCTTCCCGCTCACCCTCGACCTCGACGCTCGCCGGTACCTCCTCCATCTCGGTACGAACGACGATCGTTCCGAGATCGCGGGGCTCCACGCGCGCGACGAGGTCCTCGCGGTGCAGCGCGACCGGCGGTGCCGGCTCGGACCGTGCCGCCTCGGCCTCGATGCGCTGCGTGGGCGAGCGCTCTGGCGCGGCGCCCGGCGTGAAGCGTTTGGCGTCTTCGATCGTGGTCCGCAGCCAGATCGTGCCGTCGTCGTCGACCTCGTGTACCAGACCGAGCGGCACGATGATGACCCGCGACGAGGCCTCCTCGCGTACCCGCAGGTGCAGCGGCGCGCCGTTATCGTCGCGTTCGACGCGCTGGATCGTGCCGAGCGGCCCGTCGCGGCATTCGACGCGCGAGCCGCCATGGATGTCGGTCACGCGGTTCATGGCGCGAGCAGATGCGGCAACATGTGTGCCATGCCACCGCTCGGCCCGATAGTGCTCGAGGGCACGCACGTACGGCTCGAGCCGCTACTTCCTGAGCATGCGCATGGACTCCACGCCGCGACGGAGAGTGACGACATCTGGACGTGGCTGTCGTACGACCTGCGCGATCCGGAGCGTCTCGAGCGCTGGATGCGCGACGCGTTCGAGGCACGCGACCGCAGTGAAGAGGTGCCGTTCGTGGTGCTGCTGCGCGCGACCGGCGAGGTCATCGGGAGCACGCGATACATGGACATCCGGCAAAGGTTCAGAGGTGTCGAGATCGGATGGACGTGGTACCGACGCGATACGTGGGGCGGCCCAGTGAATCCGGAATGCAAGTACCTGCTGCTCCGTCATGCCTTTGACGACTGGGGCGCGATTCGCGTGTGCCTGAAGACGGACGTCAAGAACGTCCACTCGCAGCACGCGATCAAGAAGCTTGGCGCGAAGTACGAGGGCACCCTGCGCAACCACACCATCCGTCGCGACGGCACCTTCCGCGACAGCGTGTATTTCTCGATCATCGACACCGAGTGGCCGGCGGTGAAGCGGGGCCTGGAGGACCGCCTCGCCCGGGCAGTGACGCGCTAGCCCGCGAGACCCAGTTGCCCGATTGCTCCCGGCACCTGCCGGGCGATCTCGGCGGCGTCGAAGTACACCCGTTCGCCGACGAACTTGCCCTCACGCACCGGAAAGAAGATCACGACCTTGAAGCGGATGGGCTTGCCCGAAGGCGGAAAACCAAACAGCGTCCCGGACATCGTCCCGTAGACCTCGGACTGTTCGACGATGCAATCGTCGGCGTCGATGCGATTGAGCAGGTCCAGCTTCACGTCGGGGATACCTTCCCAGAGGCCGCGGTAGAAGTTCCGCACTTCCTTCTTGCCGGTGAACACCAGCCCGCTCGGCACCACCTCGTAGACGCACTCGTCGTGCAGCGTCCCGATCAAACGCTCGAGCTCGCGACGGTTCTCCGCTACGGCGTGCTCGAGCCAGAGCTTGTGATTCGCGCGTGCCGCCTCGCTTGACGCGGTCGACGTGAACGGACTCGTTTTCGGCATCATCGCGACGAGAGTCTAGGGCGCTGCGTGTCGTTGGAGCCCGGGACCCGTGCCGCGCGCGCGACGCGTCCGTACCGTCGAACACCTCGACGGGATAAACCCTCCACCGCTCGAAGAGGGCCGCGCCACGTGCGCGACCCTCTTCACTTTGTTATTGCTTCGGTGGAGCCGGAGGCTGGGCAGCGGCCGCCTGGGCTACGGCCGGGATCGCCGTGTGCTGCTCTTCGCCCAGTTGCTCGAACGGTCGCGACAGCACCAGCGGCCTGCGCTCGAACGTCTTCGCCCCATCCGGGTGCGACAGCTCCGCGTAGCGGAAGACGTCGTCGAGCTCGCTGCCGATGAGCTCCTCGCGCTCGAGCAGCGCGTTCGCCACGGCGTGCACGACGAAGTCCTTGTCGCGCACGAGCCGCTTCGTCTCCTCGAACAGCTGCCGTAGGAGCTCGTCGGCGGTTTTCAACACCGGCATCGGCACACCGCCCATCGGGCTGTTTGGGATCGCGAGCAGCGTCGGGCCCATGCCGAGGTTCGAGATGTACGTCATCGCGAGCGACGTCGCGGTCTGCAGGTCGCTGTGCGCACCGGCCATCTTCGTGTCCAGGAACAGCTCCTCGACCGCACGCGAGCCGAGCGCGACCATGATCGAACCCTCGATCTCGCGGGCATGCGTCGCATAACGCTCTTCTTTGTTCTCACGCATGACCACACCGAGCGCGTCACCCATGCGGATGATCGAGGCCTTTTGGATGCGCTGTTCGGTCATGATGTAGTGCGCGACGACGGCGTGCCCGGCCTCGTGGTACGCGATGGCGCGGCGCTCGTCGGGACGCATCTTGCGGATCGGCTGCTTCAAGCCGAGCTCGCGCGAATCACGGGCGTGGAGCCAATCCTTGTAGGTGAGAGCGTCGCGGCCCTGGTCGTGGGCGATGATGAGCGCCTCGTTGATGATCGTTTTGATCATGACCGGGGTCCAACCGACGGAGTCCTGGACCATCAGGTCCATCGGCATCTCCGGATCGTGCGCCTTCTGCGACAGGTAGTGCTCGATGATGTCGCGGCGACCCTCGCCGTCAGGCGGATAGACGTTGATGCGGCGGTCGAGCCGTCCCGGGCGCACCAGTGCGGGGTCGAGGACGTCGGGCCGGTTGGTCGCGCCGATGACGAAGACCACCGGCTTCGGGGCGATCGTGCCGCGCACCACGCCGAGCCAGCGGAGCATCTTCTGGCTCATCCGGTCCTCGACGTGCTGACCGAGCGAGTCCATCTGGTTGAGGATCGTGTTCAGCGCGAAGCCGCCCATACCGAACATGCCGCCCATGACGCCGGCCTGCTGCTGTCCGCCGGGCATGCCACCCCGCGACATACCGATGGAGTCGAGCTCGTCCATGAACAGGATGCAGGCGCCGCGCCCGGACGGCCCGGAGAACTTGCGACCGAGCTTTCGCGCCTTGCCGAATAGCGACATGACGATGAGCGCATCCACGCCCATCCACATCGAGCGCAAGGACGACGCATCGACGTAGATGAAGGGGATCCCCGCTTCGGCGGCGATGACACCCGCAAGGAAGGTCTTCCCCGTGCCCGGGAGGCCCGACAACAGCATGCCCTTCGGCATCTCGCCGCCGAGCTGCTCGAAGTGCTGCGCGCCCTTGAGGATGTTGACGGTCGACTTCGCGTGGTCCAGGAGGTCGGGCTGCCCGCGGTAGCTCTCGAAAGACAGGCCGATCTGCGGATCGTCGGGCGTCACGGTATAGGTGCGCGGCCGCGACAGGAACCACATCAGCACGCCGAACTGCGCGATCAGGGCGAACGCCGAGAACAGCAGCCCGATGACCAGCGAGGGCAGCGCCCCGATGATGTCGACGATGCCGGCGAGGAAGTCGCGCACGCTTCCGGCGAAGAAGATCCACAGCGAGATGACGCCGAACAGGACCACCAGCCGGAACCGGTTGTGCCAGATGACGTACGCGAACGTCTCGAGGAATCTAGCCATCAGTTCACGCCTACCACTTCACCATGCTGTACCGAGAGCACGAAGCCACGGATGATCTTATTCCCCTGCTGGTCACGACCCCTCACCACATAGGCGGACAGCGTCATGCCGTTGCGATCCGCTGCGCCCAGCCACTTGACGTCGGAGACGGAGATGATCGGATCGAGCGAGGAGTGCAGCTTGTTCAGCAGATCCTGATTCGAGACCAGGCGGGAGAGCGCCCGCGCGTCGTCCGTCCGAATCGCGGTCGCGACGTCGGCGGAGCTCTGCGGCTCGGCTGCGGGCGGCAGCGAGGCGTACGGGTTCTGCGCCGGCGCCGCTGAAGTCAGCCACTGCGTCCCGGCACCGATGATGATCCCGGCGGCGAAGAGGAACAGCGTCGCCATGGCCCGCGGGCTATTCAACCAGGACGACCTTGCCGTTCATCAGCGTCAGCGCGAACGGCCAGAACACAGTGTCGGCGCCGACGCGCATCTCGACGGCGTAGACGTCGACCTGAAGCTTCCCCTCGGTGGCTCCGCCAAGGAAGGTTAGCGAGAGCGGATCGACCTGCGCCTGCTGCATGGCGCTCTGGACCCGGACCGCGCGCTGCGCGACGTCGCGGCTGGCGGAGACCCCGGAGAGTGCCTCGGGATCCTGTTTCAGCGAAGCAAGCATGTAGGCGCGAGCCTGCGGTGACTCCGAACCGCTGCCGGAGACCCCGGCGTTCCACAGCGGCGCCGTCACAGCCGCCAGGACATACCCCACCAGCGCGCCGGCGACGACGATCGTCAGGACGTCGCGAATCGCCCGCATAGAGAGAGGCTACCAGCCGTGGAGCGCCCCCAAGCATGAATTCGGTCTAAACTCGCCGGCCGTGAAGCGGCTGGCGGCGCTCGTCGCGGCCCTCCTGATCACCGCCTGCGGCTACAGCGTCGCCCAGACGGGTTCCCCCTCCGATCCGTACTTCGACGCTCCGACGGCGATCAAGGCCGGGGCCGGTCTCCTCGATAGCAAAGGCAGCCCGGTGGGATTCGCCAGCTTCAGCGATACCCGTCTCGGCGTGCTCGTCGACCTCAAGGTCGTCGGTCTACCGAAGGGTGCGCACGGCGTGCACATCCACGCCGTCGGGAAATGCGATCGGCCGGATTTCGCGACCGCCGGCGCGCACTTCAACCCGAGCAACGCGCAGCACGGGCTGCACAACCTTAAGGGTCCGCACGCCGGAGATCTGCCGAACCTCGTCGTCGGTGACGACGGCAGCGGCAGCCTGCGCTACGTCGATCCGCTGATCTCGCTCGAGTCCGGAGCGTCGAACTCGATCCTCGGGCTGTCGCTGGTGGTGCACGCGAACGTGGACGACGAAGTGACCGACCCCAGCGGGAACAGCGGGGGCCGCATTGCCTGCGGTCTGATCGCCAAGCCGACGTAGTTACCGCGCCAGTCCGAGGATCAGCAGGCCAGCGAGAAGCAGCGCCACGCCCGCGACCTGATTCGGGGCGATGCGCTCGCGCAGCACGGTGACGCCGAGGATGAACGGGATGAGCGGATACGCCGATGACGCCGTGGCGACGATCGAGGCGTACCCGAGCGTGGCGCCGTAGCCGTAGGCGAGGTTGCCGCCGGTATCGAGCACGCCGATGAGCACGATGGCGCCGAGCGCGACACGGGGCGCGAGCGCCGACGCGCCGCGTGCGGCGGCGAACGCGACGAGCAGGGCGGTCGTGCCGGCGCGCAGCAGCAGCACCATCGGCAACGTCCCGTAGGAGCGCGACACCGTCGCGAGGAGGAAGCCCAGGACGCCGAAGCCGACCATGGTCAGGAGCGCGAGGCGCACGCCGAGGCTCGGGCGTCCAAGGGTCTCGCGCACGACGCGGAGATCGGTCGAGGCCAGCGCGATCCCGGCGATGGTCGCGGCGATGCCGCCGAGCTGCGCTGTCGAGAGCCGTTCACCCAGAAGCGTGACGGCCAGCACCACCGTGACCGCCGCGTTCGCCGCGACGACGGGGCTGACGATCGCGATCGGGCCGAGGGCCAGCGCGCGATACAGGGCCGCGAGCATCACCGCGCCAAGCGCGCCCATGCCGAGGGCGATGGCGATCGACTCGAGCGTCAGCGGCGGCACCTGTCCGAGCGTCGCCGCGGCAAGCGCCACGAGTACGAACGAGCTCGCCTGCATGCCGAGGCTCGTGCGCAGCGTGCCGATCCGCCGCGTGCTGAGCGCGGCGAGATAATCGGCGACACCCCAGCCGACGGCGGCGACGAGACCGAGGAGCAGCGGGCTCAGCGGACGCGCGCGCTCAACGGCGCTCGATCGCGAGTCGCAGGCCGAGCGCGACGAGCACGATGCCGGTCAGGCGCTGCAGCGCCACACGGATCCGCACGCCGACGCGAGTTCGGCCCGCGCGCGCGACCACGACGCCATAGAGATCGAGCCACAGCACCAGCAGCGCTTCGTACACGGCGAGCATCAGCGCGAAGCGCACCGGCTCGTCGCCGGCGACGACGAATTGAGGCAGGACCGTGACGAAGAAGACCGCAGCCTTTGGATTCAGCAGGTTGCTCAGCAGTCCCTGGGTGAACGGGCCGCCACCTCGGAGGCGCGCCGTCTGGGGTGTCGTGGTCGCAGCGCGGAAGCTCCGAAGCCCGATATAGACAAGGTATGCGGCCCCGGCCAGCTTCAACGCGGTGAAGGCGACAAGCGAGGCCTCCAGCACGATCGCCACGCCGGCCACAGAGGCAATGGCCCATGCCGCGCTCCCGAGCGCGATGCCGAGCGTGGAGCGCGCCGCGCCCCGCGCGCCATAGATCAGGGCGTTGCGGATCGTCAGCGCCGTGTCGGGTCCCGGCGTGACGATGAACAGCGCGCCGATCGCCGCGAACGCGATGAAGCGCGCGTCGACGAGATCCACAGCGCGAAGACGATAAGCGCCGTACCGTCGTCGCGTGCGTGCGCTGCGATTCGCCACCCAGGTCGGCGGCGCCGAGTCCGGCGATGCCTGGATCGCGCGGGCACGACAACTCGAGACCGCGGGGTACGGGACGCTGTCCATGCCCGATCACGTCGTCGGCCGCTCCTTCGCACCGCTTGTCGCACTGGGTGCCGCCGCCGCGGCGACGACGCGAATCCGACTCGGCACGCTGGTGCTGGACAACGACTTTCGCAACCCGCTGCTGGTGGCGCGCGAGGCCGCGACGCTCGACGTCATCTCCAACGGACGGTTCGAGCTCGGCATCGGTGCGGGTTGGCTCGACCGCGACTACGCCAGCCTGGGGATCCCCTTCGACCGCGGGCGCGTGCGCGTGCGGCGCCTGGACGAAGCGCTCACCGTCATCCGTCGGCTGTTCACCGAAGCCGAAGTCACGCACGCCGGCGAGTTCTATCGGCTGGAGCGGGCGGTGTGCGGTCCCAAGCCGGTGCAGCGCCCGCATCCACCGCTCCTGGTCGCGGGAGGCGGCGATGAGATCCTTCGCGTCGCCGCTCGACACGCGCAGATCGTCGCGATCGTCGCGTATCTCACCGGTCAGCGGCGAATGACGCCCGACGGCGTCTCGCTCGCGACGATGCGACGGCAGATCGCGCTCTTACGGGAGGCCGCGGGCGCACGATTCGATGAGATCGAGCTCTCGATGTTCCTCGACATCGACCTGACCACCGACCGCGACGCCAAGATCCGCGAGCTCGCCGAACGTGGCAACGCCGACCCGGCCGTCCTCAGTGCGTCGATGTACCGCGTCATCGGCACGCTCGAAGACGTTCGCGCCCACGTGCTGCGGCTGCGTGACGAGGTCGGGATCACGTACTTCTGCCTCCGCGGTCCGGACGTCGATGCGCTGGCGCCGCTGGCGCAGGAGCTCGCCGGGCGGTAAGTGCTCAGCGCCGGTAACAGATGAACTCGAGCAGGCTGCCGTCCGGATCGCGGAAATACACGCTCGTGCCCTGACCCCGCGCGCCGCCGCGGGTCATCGGCCCGGCTTCGACAGCAACGCCGTGGCGCGTGAGATGCGTCACGGCGTCGTCGACCCGGCCCGGCCACTCGAAGCACAGGTCGCTGTTCCCGGGCGCCACGGGCACGCGCGCGACGAGTGCCGGCCGAACCCCAGGGCCGTGGACGTTGAGCTGCTGGTCGCCGATGCGGTACGCCGTCCGCCCGGCGTCTTCGACGACCTCGGCACCGACGACATCGCGATAGAAGGCGTTCGATCGTTCCCAGTCGGTGATGTGGATGACGACGTGGTCGAGACGCGGCACGATCAGGCCTTCGGCTGCGAGCCGTCGTGCTGCCGCGCTTCCCAGTCCTCGCGCAGGATCTCGGAGAGGGCGGCGTCGTGCCACTGGCCGCCGGCAAAAATCTCGCGGCGCTGGATGCCGACCTCGCGATAGCCCACGTGCCGCTGCATGCGCACGCTGGCGATGTTGTCGGCGAACGCCGCGGACTTCAGCTTCTGCAGATTCAGCTCACGGAACGCATACGCGGTACGGAGCTCGGCCTGTTCGATCCCGATGCCCTTGCCCCAGTAGTCGCGCTCGCCGATGAGCGTTCCGCTCTCGCCGTGCTGATTCTTCCAATCGATGCTGCGAATGACGCTCGTGCCGATCGGCTTCCCGTCGATCTCGATCATCCAGAAGACGCTGCGTTCGTCGGCCGCGACCTTCTTCAGCCAGTCCTCTTCCTGCGGCTCGGAGCTGGCCTGCTGCAGGTACCCGAGCATGCGCGTCGTCTCGAAGTCCGCGAGCCAGCGAACGAGATGCGGGACGTCGTCGGGCACGGGCGGCCGAAGCACCACGCGGGCGCCGCGAAGGACAGGACCGTACACCGGCGCACTGTACCGATCGGACCCTCTCGCCGTGAGGGCTCAGCTGCGCTTCGGACCGCTCGATGCCGAGGCCATGGCCTCGAAGCGCGACGAGATATTCAGCTTGGAATAGATCGAGTTGATGTGGTTCTTGACCGTCTTCTCCTCGATGCCGAGCTCCGCGCCGATCTCGCGATTCGTGCGCCCGCGCTGCACCAGCGTGAGGATCTCCAGCTCGCGTGGCGTGAGGCGGCTGGGATCGCTCGCCGCGCGCTTGGCCTCGGCGATGATCTCGGTCGCGAGCGACGGCGCGATGATCGCGCCGCCATCCGCCACCGTGCGCAGCGCTTGCGCCAGCTGATCCGCGCCGAACCGGCCGTGCACGAGGTAACCCTTCGCCCCCGCGGCGACGGCCTCGCGCACGTGTTCGGGCTCGTCGGACCAGGTCACGACGACTGTCCTCGCCTCCGGCACGCTCCGCGCGATCTCGCGCGTGGCCATGATCCCGTCGCCATCGCGCATGCGGAGGTCCATCAGCACCACGTCCGGCCGGCGCTCCTGCGTCAGGGTCACGGCTTCCTTTCCGCTGGCCGCCTCGCCGACGACCTCGAAGCCGTCGAGCGCTTGCACGAAATTGCGCAGCCCGCCTCGCACGACGAACGAATCGTCGGCGATGAGAACGCGAAGGGGCTTTTCCACCTAGACCGACTCCTTCTGTAGCGGAACTTCCAGCACCACGCGGGTTCCGCCTTCTTTTCGCTGTTCGAATCGCAGGTCGCCGTCGAGGATCGCCGCGCGCTCGCGCATGCCGACGACGCCGAAGTGGCCGCGGTCGACGAGCTCGTCGAGCCGCAGCTCCCCGATGCCCCTCCCATCGTCCTCGACCACGAGCTGCATGTGGCCGTTGTTCACGGCGAGCCGGGCGGTGACGCGGTCCGCGTCGGCGTGGCGCTCGGCATTCGACAGCGCCTCGTCGAGGATGCGCAGGGTCTCGAACCGTGCGAGCGTATTGACGCGCTCGAGGTCACCGTCGAGCTGTATGCCCGCGGCGGGATGCTGTGAGGCGAGCCGCCGCAGCGACGCCTCGAAGGGCTCTCGCTCGCCGGCGGCGCGCATGTCACGCACGATCGCGCGCAGCTCTTCCGCCAGCGCGCGTGCCAGACGCTCCAAACGGTCCAGCTTCGCGCGCGTCCCCGGGTCCGCCTGCGCCGCGAGCGATGCCGCCTCCAGCGCGAGCACGCTCACGGACTTCGCGACGCTGTCATGGAGCTCCCGCGCGACGCGCTCTCGCTCGAGCCGACCTGCGGCCTCCGCCTCCTCTCGGCGGATCCGTGCCTCCAGCTCGTTCGTCGCGAGCGCGAGGTCGCCGACCTCGTCCGCCGCGACGACCGGAACGGTCAGACTGCGATCACTGCCGAGCTCGCGCACGCGCTGCGTGACGACCTCGATCGCGCTCGCGGCATCGTCGCCGACGAGCCATCCGATGAGCGCGGCGAAGGCGATGAGCGCGATCGCGGTGACCAGGAAAGCCATGAGCAGCTGGTCGGGAGTGGCTTGAAAATCGACGATGAGCGAAAGCAACGTGCCCGCCGTGGCGAAGGCCGCGCCCGTTGTCGCGACCACAAAGCGCGTGCGCAGCGTGAGGTCGCGCGCGCCGATGGGCGGGCGCGTCCCCATCACGATCGGTCGCAGCAGGGAGCGCGACACGGCGAACGCGGCCAGGCTGGCCAGCGCGATGAGCGCGAGCTCGTAGAGTGCCGCGTCGAGGGTCAGCGCGAGCACACCGCGATCGACGGAGCCTCCGGCGAACACCTGCTGCAGAGCCGAGAGATGCGCGATGGTCACGATCGCGGCGCCGATCACCAGGCTGTAGCGGAACAGCGCCGACGGCAACACCCACAGCGCCTCGATCGAACGACCCTTGCGGAACAGCAGCCACAGCCATGCCGCGGCGATGGGGACCCACACCGCGACTGGGGCCGGCGCGAACCGCGCAGCACGCGGATCGGCTCCCAGCGCGGAGATCATGCCCGCGATGACGGCCAGCGCGACGAGCACCACCCCGAGCCGACGCGCTGCAGCCGCACGGGCGCTCTCCCTCACGCTTGGACGATACCCGCCGGACCGTAGGTCGCCGGTCCCAATCGCATTGCCGCTACCGCTGCGCGCGGCGTAACCTTCGTGGCGTTCAGTCGCGGAGGGAGAGGAAATTGGGTATGCAACCGGTCCTCGCGCGTGGTTTTCAGTACGGGCTTGGGATCTTCACACTGACCGCCTTGATCGGGCTGGCCAACGCGACGAAGCTCTTCGGCCAGCTCGATCAGAACACGCTGCTCACGCACCTGCACTCCGGCACGCTGGGCTGGATCACGATGGGCGTGGTCACCGTCGCGGCGTGGCTCTTTGGCACGACCAGCCCGCGGCTGGCGGCGAGCCTGGGACTGACCGCTCTTGCCACCGCCGCCTACGTTCTGGCCTTCTGGTCGGGATACTTCCCGGCCCGCGCGGCCTTTGGAGCGATCGAGCTCGTCGTCATCGTCGCCTGGTGGTGGTGGGTCGCCTCACGGTCGCTGTCGGAGGGACTGGGAAAGATAAGCAACCCGAAAGTGGCGATCCTTCTCGGCCTGACGACGCTGGTCATCGGATCGACGATCGGCGTCATCATCCAGATCCAGTTTGCGACCAACACGGTCACGCAGCAGACCGGCGACCTCATCGGCACGCACGCGTCGGCGCAGATCGGCGGCTATTTGATCCTCGTGGCGACGGGCATCGTGGAGTGGCTCTTGATCGGTGAGCGCCGGACCACGGGTGGCGTGGTGCAGTCCTCGCTGCTCTTCGTCGCCGGGCTCGCCCTCGCGGGCGGTTTCCTCGCCGGGATCCAACCACTCCTTCTCGTCGCGAACGTGGTGCAGATCGTCGCGACGATCGTGGTCGTGGTGCGCCTGGGCTCAGCGATGATGGCCACGAAGTGGGTCGCAGCGGGTGCGCGGCGTTTCGCGGCGATCGTTCCGCTCTACCTGGTCATCGGCGTCGCATTGGTCGTCGCGCTGGTGCAGCAGCTGGTGGCCTCCGGCGGCGACCAGAGCAAGATCAGCCAGGGGCTCCTGCATTCGGTGGATCACACGTTCTTCATCGGCGTGATGACCAACACGCTCTTTGCGGCGATCCTCCTGGCGACGAAGGACCGGCCGCAGGTGTGGCCGTGGGCCGACCACGTGGTGTTCTGGGGGCTCAACCTCGGCGTGCTCTCGTTCACCGCGGTCCTGGTGTTCGTCGGAACGAGCTCGGGCGCGTCGGCCTTCTCACACCCGGTGTCGTTCACCGCACCGATCATGGGACTCTCGGTCCTGCTCGGGATCGCGACGTTCCTCCAGCGGCTGCAGCCCCAGCGGCAAACGATGCGCGCGGCGGCGCCGGCGTAACGGCAACGGCGATCGGATCGCGCGGTTCCTCATTGGAACGCCGCGCGATCCGCGACCGCGGTGTTAGCCTCCGACCGTGAAGGGACGCCTCGAGGCGTTCGCTGACGGCGTGTTCGCGATCGCGATCACATTGCTGGTGTTCGAGATCAAGATCCCACCGTCGGACGGCGCGCTGCTGCCGGGCCTGGCAGGGCAGTGGGCGTTCTTCGCCGCCTATGTCGCGAGCTTCTTCCAGATCGGTGTGTACTGGATGAGCCATCACATCACCTCCACGTACCTGCGGCGTGTCGACGGCAGGCTTCTGTTTGTCAACCTGCTGTTCCTCTTGACCATCGCCTTCATCCCCTTTCCCACCGAGCTCCTCGCCGATCGGCTCAGCAGCGGCGTCGAAGTGAACCTGGCGATGGCGCTGTACGGGTTGTGGATGCTGTTGACCGCCGTGACGGCCGCGGTGGTGCTCGTCGTGATCCTGCGTGACGACCTCATGGACAAGACCGCGTACCTGCGCGAGGCGCCGGCCGCGCTGACGCGGCGGTACTGGCTCGGTGGGGTCGTCTACGCGGTGGCGGTGATCGTCGCGTTGGTGGCGCCGCTCGTGGCGTTGCTCTTCTACGTCGTCGGACCGATCTACTACGGCATCGAGGCCGCGCGATGGCAGCCCACATCCCGTCGCGCCGAGGCTACTTGATCGAACCGGCGAGGAGGCCCTGCACGAAGTAGCGCTGCAGGCTGAAGAAGACGATCACCGGGACGACCATCACCAGGAACGCTCCGGCGGCCAACAGATGCCATTCGGTGCCGTACTGACTGAGCAGGTTCAGGACTGCGCGCGTCATCGGGTACTTGCTCGAGTCCTGCACGAAAACAAGGGCCATGAGCAGATCGTTCCAGACCCACAGGAACTGGAAGATGCCATACGCGGCGATCGCCGGCACCGTGACCGGCAGGATCACGCTGCGGAAGATCTGGACGTCGGAAGCGCCATCGATGCGGGAGGCCTCGATCATCTCGCCGGGCAGGGTGATGAAGAAGTTGCGCAGCAGGAAGATCCCGAACGGCAGCGCGAACGCCGTGTGGGCCAGCCAGATCGCGACATAGCCGCGCGTCAGCTCCAGCTGCGGTACGAGCTCACGGAACAACGTCAGTACCGGGATGAACGCGACCTGCACCGGGACCATGAGCAGGCCCACGATGATCAGAAAGATCGTGTCGCGGAACGGGAAGTTCATCCACGAAAAGGCGTAGGCGGCGAGGGAGCAGATCGCCAGCGGCAGCAGGGTCGAGGGGACCGCAATGAAGACGGTGTTCAGGAACGCCTCGAACATTCCCTGCGCCTGCAGTACCTGCTGGTAGTTCTCGGACGTCAGATGCAGTTGCGCGATGTCCCACCAACCGGTGGCCTGGATGTCGGAACGGGGGCGGAATGACGTGATCAGCAGGCCGACCGTCGGCACGAGCCAGATCAGCGCTACCAGCGCCAGTACGAAGTGGATCGCGGAGCGGTCAATGACCGAGACGATCCGGTTCGCGATGGTCGGCTCGCGCCGCACGGCGCGACGGACGACCACGCCGGTCGCACCCGGCCGCGCCACGGCAGGCGTGTTAGCGCGACGGTCTCGGCTCACCTGACCGCCTGGGTGCGGAAGCGCCGGACGTTGAAGATCATGATCGGGAGCAGCAGTACCAGCATCACCACCGCCACAGCCGACCCAAAACCGTACTGACCCGCCGAGAACGCCTGCTGGTACATGGTGAACGCGATAACCCGGCTTGAAGTGCCCGGGCCGCCTCCAGTCATCACGTAGATCAGATCAAAGAGCTTGATGACGTTGACGATGAGCGTCACCGCCAGGACCGACATCGGCAGGCTGACCATCGGGATGGTGATGCGGAAGAAGACCTGCAGCTCGTTCGCGCCTTCGACCCGCGCGGCTTCGGTGATCTCCGCCGGGATGCTCTTCAGCGCCGCAGAGAGGATGACGGTGGCGAAGCCGACCGAGGCCCAGATCCCGACAGCGATGAGTGCGAAGTTGACGATGCCCTGATCGCCCAGCCACGAGATGGGTGACACGCCGAAGTTGGCCAGGATGGCGTTGAGTAGACCGATGTTCGCGTCGGGCGCGTAGACAAACTTCCAGATCACGGCGAGAGCGGTCGCGGAGATCGCCATCGGGAGGAAGACGACGGCCTTGATGACCGACTCATACCGCACGCGCGAGGCGATGACCGCGATGATGAGCCCGAGGAAGATGACGAAGCTCGTGTAGAAGATGATCCAGACGACGTTGTTCCAGAGGGCGCCGGAAGGCGGGAACGTGGACAGGTTGATGAAGTCCTGGTCCGAGAACACGCGCACGTAGTTGTCCAGGCCGACGAACTCTCCGAGCACGCCGTTGCGGCCGCGGTCGAAGCTGAGAAGGACCGTGTAGAGCGCCGGATAGACCAGAAAGAAGAGCAGCAGCAGGATCGCGGGCAGGAGGAACAGGAGCACCGTGCCCCATTTCGTTTTCTCGGCCATCTCTTTCGCGGTCCCCCCTACGCGTTGAGCGGGAGGGCGTGTGGCGCCCTCCCGCTCTGCTGATCGAAACGGTCGCTAGATCACTCCGCTTTCCACGCGGTTTGCACCGTGGTCTCGAATTTCGCCCAGTCGATCGTCTGGCCCTGGATCGCGTTCTGGAGCAGCGAGCCCAGGTCGACGCCCGAGGGCAGCAGGTCCGAGCCGTCGAAGCGAACAGCGGTCGCGTTCGCGACCTGGGCCGCCTCGCGCTTGGCGAGGTCGTTCGGATAGGCGCTCGCGGGAACGGCCTTGATGGGCGAGATGATCGCGCCCGTGGCTGCCCACACGCTGCCGGAGTCCGCCGTGGTCATGTAGTTGATGAATTCCTTGACCCCGGGCTTGGTGGTGAACGCGGCGATGACGTCGCCGCCGATGGTGACGCTCTTGTTGCCGTTGATGCTTGGGAAGTCGAACCAATCGATCGTGTCGCCGACCTTCAGTGCAGTGTTCGTCGAACCCATGGCGAGGCCGCCGACGAACCCGCCTTCGTAGTAGATGACGGCCTGCGGGTTGGTGCTGAAGACCTGGCCGATGCCGTCGAGGAAGCCGCGGCCCAGGGCCGCCTTGATACCGCCGGCCACGAAGTCCTCTTTGATGGCCTGCTTCATCGTGTCGACAGCCGCCTGCACGGAAGCATCCGTCCACGGCAGCTTGCCGCTGAAGAGCTGGTCGTACTTCTCAGGGCCGGCCTGGCGCACATAGATGCTCTCGAACCAATCGGTGAGCGTCCACGAATCGCCGCCGGCGCCGCCGGCGCCGAGCCCCAGCGGTGCGGTGCCCTTGGCCTTGATGTCTGCGAGGAGCTTGGTGAAGCTGGCCCAGTCCGTGGCAGCCGAAACGTTCAGCGTCTTGAACTTGTCCGGTCTGTACCAGATGGTGCTCTTGCTGTTGAACTTCACCATGATCGCGTACTGCGTCCCGCCGACCTGCCCGATCTCGAGGATGCCGGGGGGATAGTTCGCCTTCAGGGCGTTGGCATCGATGCCCAGATCGGAGATCTTCTTGAGCGATCCCCCTTTCGCGAACTGACGCAGGAAGCCGATGCCCGGGATGATCGCGACATCCGGCGGGTTGCCGCCGGAAATGCGCGTCTGGAGCGTCGTCGAGTAGTTCGTCCGGACTGACTCGTATTTAGCGGTGACGCCAGTCTTCGTCTTGAACGCGTCCAGCACCTTTTGGAAGTTGTCCTGCTCGCTGCTGCCCCACAGCGACATGACGTTGATCGTGGTGCCAGGCGCCACGGTCGTGCTGGCCCCTGGAGATGTGCTGCCGCCCGGCGCCGCGGTCGGTGAGCACGCAGCCACCAAGAGCGCAGCGACAGCGACGAAAGCGAATATCCGCGCGGATCCCCTCATGCGATACCTCCTCGGCCGGGAGATTAGCCCATACGTCCACCGCTCGCGCGCGAGCGGTGAAGGGCAAGGCCGTCTCCTGCGACCTCTTCTTGTACTCCATCGGGCGGCCCGTTTGTTCATCGACCCAGGCGCGGGACCCTACCGGCCGCTTCCGGGTCTGCGGCCCTAAGCTCTACGCGGTGCGGCTCTCGTATTCGCATGAAGAGCGGCGCGTCCTCGCGATCGTCATGCTGGCGTTCATCCCGTTCGCGCTTGTCGTCGCGACCGTGCTCCAACGACATACGGAGTCGGCCCGGGCCCAGATCACGGCCGACCGCCTGGCTCACGCCCGAGCCGCCGCGAACCTGGCCGACAACTACATCGGTGGGAACACCACGACCCTGACCGCGTTGTCGCAACTGGCGGCGGTCCAGTCGGCGACTGTCGCGACGGCGAACGACATCCTCGGGCCGGTGTTGAAGAACGACCCCAACTGGCTGGCGCTGGCACTCACAGGCGCGGACGGCCTGAACATCACCAGTTTCTCCGCGCCGCCTCGCACCGTGAGCATCGCCGACCGCGACTACTTCCAGCAGGCGCTGCAGACGGGCGCGCCCGCCGTCGGCTCGGTGGTGATCGCGCGCGGCACGCTGGCGCAGAAGACAGTGGTGATCGCGGTACCGATCCGTTTCAGCGACGGCACCCGGGGCGTCGTCTCCGGCGCGCTTTCACTGACCCGCGCCGAGCAGCTGATCCGCGGCGCAGTCCCGACGGGGTTGGAGCTCCGCATCGTCGACCGCCGCGGGCAAGAGTTCATCGGGCCCAAGGCCACCAACGACGCGGTGCCAGTGGTGGCCGACGATCCCGACGTGCATCTGGCCATGACCGGTGGATCTGGAGCGACGGTGCTACGGCGGGGCGGCACCGATGTGCTCGTGGCGTACGCCGGCGCGGCTCTTCCGGGGTGGTCCATCCTGGTCAACGAGCCCGCGGCGGCTGCCTTTGCCGTGCCGGAGCGCGACACCTACGGCGCCGTCGTGTTGACGATCGCCGGGCTCGCGGCCGCGCTCGCGATCGCCTGGTATTTCGGACGGCGCCTGGGCCGGACCTACACCGCGCTGGATCGCGCGCGGTCGCAGGCCGAGACCGAGCGGGGACGATTGCGCGAGGCGTTAACAAACTCGCCGGCGCGCGTCGGTCTCCTGCTCGGACCCGATCTCGTCTTCGCCGTCGTCAGCCCGGAGACGCTTGCGCCGCTCGGGCTGCGGGAATCCGACGTCGTCGGCAAGCCGTACCACGAGGTCGACCCCAGTCCCGAGCGCCGTGCCGCGCTCGAGCAGGTCTACCGCACCGGGGAGCCACGCCGGGCGACCGAGGCGCACACGGTCGTGACGTTGCCGAACGGCTCGACGCAGGAGGCGTACTACAACACCGCGATCCTGCCGCTTCGCGACGCCGACGGTCGGATCGACGGCGTCGTCTATCACGCGGTCGACGTGACCGATCTGGTGCGCGCCCGACACCGCGTCGAGGAGCTCGTCGACGCGATCGGCGCCGAGCGCGACGACCTGCAGCAGGTGATCAACGCGCTGCCGGAGGGTGTGGTGGTCGTGCGCCCGAACGGCGCGACCATGCGCAACAGCGCGGCGGACGCGATCCTCGGCCATTCGATCGCCGCGGAGTTCAGGCCGGATCGCAACCGCACGGCCGAACCGAGACGGCTGGACGGCACCCCGTACCGCCCGGACGAGACACCACTCATCCGTGCGCTGCAGCGAGGAGAGCTCGTGCACGGGGAGCAGCTCGTGATCAAGAACTCGAGCACGCAGACCGAGATCCCCGTGCTCGTCAGCGCCGCGCCGGTGCGGCGCGAAGGGGAGATCGTGGCCGCGGTGTCGGTGTTCCAGGACATCAGCTCCCTCAAGGCCATCGAGGCACAGCGCACCGAGTTCTTCAGCGTCGCCAGCCACGAGATCAAAACCCCGATCACCGCGATCCAGCTGCAACTCGAGCTGGCGCAGCGGCTGCACCGCGACGGTCATCACGACCGAGTCGGCGAAATGGTGAGCCGTGCACTGGTTCGGACGCGCGACCTCGCGGAGCTGGTGAATGATCTGCTCGCGGTCTCGCGCATCGACGCGGGTCGCTTCCCGCTCGAGTCCGCGGAGCTCGATCTGGGCGAGCTGGCGCGTAGCGTGGCGGAGGATTTCCCAACTGACGAGTCGCACCCGCTAAACATCACGACGCCGACGGCGCCCGCAATCGTGCACGCGGACCGGCGGCGCGTGACCGAGATGCTCGAAAATCTCCTGGCGAACGCCGTCAAGTACAGCCCCGACGGCGGCGCCATCGACGTCGACGTGCGGCTGGAGAACGGGCACGCGGCGTTGCGCGTTCGCGACAGAGGCATCGGGGTCCCGCCCGAGGAGCGCCCATACATCTTCCAGCGCTTCTTCCGTACTTCGCGCGCGAAAGCATTTGGCGGCGTTGGGCTCGGCCTCTACATCAGCCGTGAGATCGCCGAGCGGCACGGGGGTTCGCTGCAGATCGAGAGCACCAGCGAGAGCGGGAGCACGTTCGTGGCCGAGCTCCCGCTCGTCGCGTCAGCCGCCGAGACGGCGTCGTAGCCGCGGTCGCTACATCCCCTTCGACAGTCCGATGACGTTGCCTTCGGGGTCGGCGAGCATCGCCAGCGTCAGGTCCGGACGGACCTGCGTCGGCTTCATGATCGTTTTGCCCCCGAGCCGCTCGGCCCGGTCCAGGATCTTCTGCGGGTCGTCGGTGTCGACGTAGAAGGTCACGAACGAACGGCCGTCGCGAGCCTGGCCGATGCCGCCGCCGATGCCCGCGCCCGCGTGCGTATCGATCATGCCGTAGTCCATCGGGTTGTTCGTGTCGATGTGCCAGCCGAACAGCTCCTGGTAGAACTGCTGCTCCTTCTTGGAATCCTTGGCGTTGATCTCGACGTGGATGATCGCGTTCGCCATGGTCTGACTCCCCCTTTTTCTACGCTGTTAGTCGCGTGCGACCTCGACGAGGCGAGACAGGAACTGCTCCCAGCCTTTGGCGTGGTCCTGGACTTCCGCCTCCGGAAGACCCGAATGCACCAGACGAAGGCGCGTCCCGCCGGCCACAGGCGCGAGGTCGACCTCGACCCGTGAAGTGCCAGGCGGGCAGGTACCGCTACCGACCCAGCCCCAGGTGAAGACAACGCGCTGATTGCGGCGCACCTCGACGAACTCGCCCCGCGCGATCTCCCCCTTGTCGAACTCGACCTCGAATACGCCGCCTGGCCGCGGATCGAGGTTCGCGCGCTTGCCCTTCCACCGGACGTACTTGACCGGATCGGTGAAGTAACCGAACACGGTCTCCGGTCGCGCCGAAATGGTGACGACCTTTTCGATCGTCTTTTGCTCTACCGCCATCGCCGTCTCCTTTTTCGCCGTTCTTCGCGTTCCGCCGCGCGCTTGAGTGAGCTCAAGCCGGCCTCCCAGAAGCCGTCGAGCCAGCGGCGCAGTTCGTCGATGCGCTCGGGCCTGGCGCGGTAGAAGCGGCGCGTGCCGTCACGACGTTCGCTCACCAGCCCAGCCTCCTTCAGCACACGCAGATGCTGCGAGATCGCTGGTCGCGTGACCTCGAACCGCCCGGCGATGTCGCCAGCCGACAGTTCGCGCTCGCCGACGAGGCGCAATATCTCGAGCCGCCGCGGCTCGGCCATCGCTTTGAGCAGGTCCGCTTCCACGATCAGTATTGAAGCACTCACTTACGTTAGCGTCAACTAACGAAATCGTGCGGAAAAGCGTCACCCGCAAGAGGGAGGGGGCGGTGGCTTACTCTCCGGACGTGCTAGATATCGCCATCGTTCTGGCCGTGCTGGCCGGCATCGTCGCCGGCTGGCGCCGCGGGTTCCTGGTGCCGGTGGTGGCGCAGATCGGTGTGCTTCTCGGCCTCACCTTCGTCTACGCGGGACCGCTTTCGGCGAACGTTCCCTCTGGTCCGCTCGGCCTCGGCGCCGGCGCCGTGGCGGCGACCGCTGGCGGATACATCCTCGGCAGCGTCGGGGCGTTCGGCATCGGCTTGATGTATCGCTTCGCTCCGCTGCGGCGCATGGATCACGTTTTGGGGGTGCCGCTCGGCGCGGTCGCGGCCAGCGCCACCGTGTACCTCTCGCTCCTCGGCGCCGTGACCGTGGATGGCTGGCTCGGGCCGCTGCATGACAAGGGCACGCTGACGCAGCCCGACATCGCGCAGCTGCAGGCGGTCATCGCCGCGAACCCCGCGGCCGGCGCGGTCATGGACCCGTACGCGCTGGCAGCGCTGGCGAAAGCTGCTGCCACGGCGCCGATCACGATGGAGCAGCTGGCGAAGGTCAACGCGGCGCTGTCCTTCTATGAGACCAACGTGCGGCCGGCGCTGGTCCAAAGCCGAATCGGTCCGCTGGTGCTGTCCCTCGGCGCCGACCTGCCGATCATCGGCAGACACGTCGAATACCCGACGCCCTAACGGTCCCTAACCGGTCCCGTACCGCCGCGCCACGATGAACTGCACCGGCACGATCAGGAACCAGCTCGACTCGACCCATTGCGGGCTGACCACTGGGAGCAGCAGTAGCGAGCCGAGCATGATCGCCGGGACGGAGAAAGCGCGGATGACGGTGAGCCGCGCATAAGCCTCCGGTAGATCGCGAGCGACCAGACCTCGCCGCAGCGCGTACAGCCACGTCACCGGCCCGACCGCGCCGGCGGCGGAGAGGATCCCGGCGTACAGAACGACGATGCCGGGACGATCGCCGAACTCGCCGATGAGCGCGGTGGGAAACGGCATGAACGCCACCAGACCGAGCAGCAGCAGATTCAACGCGATCAGCGTTTCGTCGACGCGCTCGATGTACTGATAGCGACGCCAGTGCGCGAGCCAATACAGGCCGATCACCCAGAAGCTGAGCGCGTACGCGAAGATGCGTGGCACCAGCGCGCCGAGCGCGGCGCTGAGCTGCTGGTTACTGACATGGTCCCCGAGGTCGGGCAACCGCAGATCGATGACGAGGAGCGTGATCGCGATGGCGAACACGGCGTCGGAGAAGAACACCAGGCGTTCGAGGCCGAAGACTCTGCGGTCGCGCGCCTCCGCCGGCACCGCTCAACCCTTCAGCGCGCCGGCGAGCAGACCGCGGATGAAGTAGCGACCGAGCGCGATGTAGATGATCAGCGGCGGTAGCGCGGTCAGCAGCGACCCGGCCATCTGGATCTGGTACTGCGCCAGCAGGCTGCCGGCGAGCCCCTGCAACGCGACGGTGATGGGCTGCTGGTCCGGATCGCTGGCGATGGTCACGCCGAAGAGGAATTCGTTCCAGATGCTGGTGAACTGCCAGATCAGCACGACGACGAAGGCCGGTACGGACAACGGAAAGATGATGTGGCGATAGATGCCGAGCACGCTCGAGCCGTCCACTCGAGCGGCCTCGATGAGCTCGGTTGGCACGGCCGCGTAGTAGTTGCGGAAGATGAGCGTCGTGATCGGGATGCCGTACACGACATGCACCAGGATCAGACCCGGTATCCCGCCATAGAGCCCGATCTGCTCCAGCGTGTTCACCACCGGGATGAGCACGCTCTGATACGGGATGAACATGCCGAAGAGCAGCAGCGTGAAGATCAGATTCGAGCCGCGGAAACGCCACTTCGACAGCACGTAGCCGTTGAGCGATCCGAGCAACGCCGATCCGAGCGTCGCTGGCACGACCAGCAGGGCGCTGTTGAAGAATCCTCGACCGAGCTTCGCCAGTGCGTCGCCGTAGGCCGCCAGCGTCGGAGCTGTGGGTAGGTCCCACGGCGTGGAGTTCGAGACCTCGATGAACGATTTCAGCGACGTGACCACCACGACGTAGACCGGCAGCAGGTAGAAGACCGCGAGCAGGAGCAGCAGCAGATAGAGCACCGCGCGTCCCGCGCGCAGCCCGCGACGCCGGCGACGGACCGGCGGAGCGATCGCGGCGGCGCTCACGATCGCCGTTCCTCGCGATTGGTCCAGATGAGGTAGGGCACGATGAGCACCGCGACCATCAGCAGCAGCACGGTGGCGATGGCGGCGCCGCGGGCGTACAGGTTCTGGCGGAAGGTCGCGATGAACATGTGCAGGCCCGGCATGTCGGTGGCGAAACCGGGACCGCCAAAGGTCATGACGAACACGAGGTCGAAGATCTTGAGGCTGATGTGGCCGAGGATGATGATCGCGGCGAGCAGGATCGGGTTCAGCAGCGGCAGGATGATGTAGCGGAGCGTCTGCAGCCAGCTCGCACCGTCGACGTGCGCGGCCTCACGCAGCTCCTCGGGGATGGAGCGCAGGCCCGCCAGGAACATCGCCATGCAGAAGCCGCTCATCTGCCATACCGCGGCGACGACCAGGGCGTACAGGGCGGTCTCGGTGCTGGTGAGCCAATCGAGCTTGATGAAGCCAAGGCCGGCGCGCTCGAAGAGGACATTTAATCCATTGGTGGGATTCCAGATCCAGCGCCACACCGTGCCGGTGACCACGAACGAGATCGCCAGCGGGAACAGGAAGATGTTCTGGAACAGGATCGCCCCCTTGAGCCGCTGATCGAGAAGCAGCGCCGCGCTGAAGCCCAGCACGATCGACGCGGCGAGGAACAGGACCGTGAAGACGATGGTGTTGTGGATATCGGCCTGGAAGCGCTCGAGCTCGGCGAGCTGCTGGTACTGCTGCAGTCCGACCAACGTGTAGTCCGGGATGATGCCTCGCCATGCCGTCAGCGAGACGAAGCCGGTGTAGCCGATGAAGAAGTACACGAAGAGAGCGATGAGGACGACCGACGGAAGGATCAGCAGGACCGGAACGATGCGCTCGGTATCGAACGCGGGGCGGCCCCTCGAACGGAGCCGCCCCGCGACGACGTCTTGCGCTGTGGCCACTTACTTCGCGGTCAGGTACTGGTCCGCCAGCTTCTTGATGTTCGTCTGCGACGCCACGATGTCCTTCTTTTGAGCGAAGGAGCCCATCTCGTCGTTCAGCGCCGACGCGAACGCCTCGGGCGCGGCGGAGCCGTGCGCGATGCTCGGCGTGAGCTGGTCCGTCTTGAACTCGTCGATGAACCCCTGCGCGATCGGGTCGAAGATGCTGCGCGACACGTCGGTGCGAGCCGGGATCGAGCCCTTCTTGGGGTTGAAGGCCGCCTGGCCCTCCTGTGAGCCGCAGATCTTGATCCAGGCCTTCGCCGCGTCGGGATTCGGCGCGCCCTTTGGAAGGCCGAACGTGTCGCACACGATCATGTACGTGCCCTTCGTGCCCGGCGAAGGCGCTGCGCCGAAGTCCTTGTTCGCGGTGAGGTTGATCGAGGTGAAGTAGCCCTTGGCCCAGTCGCCCATGATGTTGAAGGCGCTGGTGCCCTTGGACAGGCGGCCGTCGGCCTCATCCCAGTCGATGGTGGCGTGATCGCTGTTGACGTAGCCGAGCATCGTCTTCACGTAGCCGAGCGCCTGCGTGACCTTGATGTCGTTCCAGGAGCTCTTGCCGTTGAACAGCCCCTTGTAGAAGTCCGCGCCACCGACGGCGACGATGTTGTTCTCGAGCAGCATCGTTATCTGCCAGTTGCCCTTTGAGCCAAGCGCGAGCGGCGCCGTGACCTTCGCCGCCTTGAGCGTGTCGAGCGCGGAGAAGAATTCGTCGAAGGTCGTGGGTGGCTTGAGCTTGTTGTCGGTGAGGAGCTTCGAGTTGTACCAGAGTGCGTTGCCGCGGTGGACGTTCACCGGCACAGACCACACATCGCCGTTCGCGCTGACGATGTCCTTGAGGTCCTTCGGCATCGTCGCGTCCCAGTTCTCGTCTTTCCAGATCTGCGTGATCGGATCCATCTTGTTCGCCTTGACCCAGGTGCTGATGAGCTCCTGGCCGGCGTGTACCTGGAAACTGTCCGGTGGCTTGCCGCCCTGCATGCGGGTCGCGAGAACGGCCTTCGCGTCAGTGCCCGCGCCGCCCGCGACGGCGGTGTTCTTGATCTCGACGGTCGGAAACTTCTGCTTGTAGATCTTGTACATCTCGTTGAGGCCATCGGCCTCGCCACCCGCGGTCCACCAGCTGAAGATCTCCAGCGTGCCGGTCGCGTTCCCGCCGCCGGTCCCTGGGATGACGCCACACGCGGCGAGAACATCCGCGAAGGCGACCGTCGCCGCACCGGCGCCGGCGTATTTGAATAGGTTGCGTCGCGTCAGAGCCATCGTGGCCTCCCCCTGATTTCGTATCCCGAGAGGCAGGAGTCTACGCCCGCTCGTCTGCCTGGGAGTTCAGGGGCCCAGACGGGGTCACGCGGCCATACGCGGCGTCATGGCCTCCGCCGGCTGCTTGTTCACGTACGCGGCCGCGGCGGCCCAGATCCCGACGATGAGGTGCAGGAGGTTGTCCGCAGGATTCTCCAGGTTGGTGATGCCGAAGAAGTTCGGATGCATGAAGTCACCCGCGGGCAGCAGGAATCCGTAGATGCCGGTGGCGAGACCGCTGAGCGCGATGAAGGCGACGAGCCAGCGGTGCAGCTCGGTGTTCTTGATGCCGAAGCCCGCGCCAAGCCCGACGACGCCGAGTGCGAGATGCGCGACGTTCTCGCCCGTGTCGAGGTTGAAGAACGAGATGTTGTTGGTGATGCCGGTGACCCCGATGAGGCCGAGCGCGAGCAGCACGGCGCCGCCGAGCTTTAGGACGTTGGTCGGCGAGAGTAGCCAGTTCATCAGTCTTGATCCCTCCCGAGGCGTTCTCGGCCGAGGGATACGAGAGCAACCACCGCGAAGATCAGTGTGGGAGCATGTCGCGCCGACTGATCTATGTCGCAACCGCATCTCGTACCCGTTGCCGAGATCGATCTCGACCGGGATCTCATCGCGCGCTGCGCGGCCGGCGACGCTGATGCGCTCGGCCTCCTCTACGACCGCTACGGGAGGGTGGTGTTCGGCGTGCTGCACGCGCTGCTGCCTTCCCCGGAGGCTGCGGAAGAGGTCGTACAGGATGCGTTCCACTCGGTGTGGCGGCGCGCCCGTGATTACGACGCGGCGAAAGGCAGCGTCCGCACCTGGCTGCTCGCGATCGCGCGCAACGCGGCCATCGACTGGCGGCGCACGCGCGGCAAGCGCAGCGAGCGGGAGCGTCCGCTCGAAGAGGTCTCCGAGCGCGCGGATCCAGCTGCTGACGATCTGGTCGAGCGCGCGGTGCGAAGCGAGCGCGTGCGCGACGCCCTCGCCGCACTGCCGCCGGAGCAGCGCGAGGTCGTCGTGCTCTCGTACTACTTGGGCTACACCCAGGAGGAGATCGCGCAGCGGACGCACGCGCCCGTTGGTACGGTCAAGGGACGCGCGCGCCTGGCGATGTTGAAGCTGCGGCAAACCCTGGCGGAAGAACGATGAACGAGCACCCCACCGACGACCTCTCGCTCTACGCGCTCGGCCTTGTCGACGCCGGCGAGCGCGAGGCGATCGCGCGGCATCTGGTCACGTGCGCGACCTGCCGCGAGGAGCTCCGTTCGTACCAGGCCACACTCGCGACGCTTGCCGATGCCGCCGAGCTCGAGGCCGGCCGCGCCGTGCGCGAGCGTATCGTCCAGCGCGAGCGTCGCGGCTCGTGGCGCGGGTTGCCACGCGTTGCGCTGGCCCTTTCGTTCGTGGCGGCGGTCGTGTTCGCCGCGCTGGCAGTCGCGTCCGTCCGACAGCTCGACGAGCTGCGCGCGCAGCGCGACGAATACGCACGCGTGCTGACGGAGGTCGCGGAGGGCGCGCGCATCGTGGCGCTGACGACAAAGACGAACGGGCGCGCCGCGCTGGTGGTGCCGCGCGACGGCCAGCCGATGCTCGTGCTCGATCTCCCCGCGCCGCCGGCAGGGAAGCAGTACGAAGCCTGGGTCATCCGTGGCGGAACGCCGATACGCGCGGGGCTCGCGCCGCAGCGCGAGGGCGTGGTGCTGGTGCCGCTTTCCACGTCGGTCGCGGCGGGCGACGTGGCGGCGGTCACGCTCGAGCTCGCCGGTGGGGTCGATCAGCCGACAAGCGATCCGGTCGTCGCCGGTGGGGTCTAAGCGACGGGGACCGCGAGACCGCCGGCGCCGAGCGCCGAGGTCATGAACGTGAGCTCCGAGCGGCCCAGGATCTCCAGGCCCAGACGCGCACGATGCACACGCTCCCGCGACAGCGCGATCGTCGTGGCGTCGAGGTGCGTACCCGACGGATAGACGTCCGGAGCATTGCGCAGACCGAACTTCAGATACACCGGGGCGGCCACGCGCACGATCTCGGCGATCTCCGGCAAACGCACGAAGCCACCGAGCGAGTCCGGCGACTCGACATAGATGTCCAGCGGCACGTCGACCGCGGTGCGGATCGCGGCGATCTGCGCGAGAGCTAGATCGGTCGGAAGATTCAACGTGTTCGCGCCGTGGCTCACTACGGTCCGCGCCGTGGCGGCGTTCGCGACCGGCAGCATCACCGAGACTTTGGCCTGCAGGTCGCGCGGGAACTCGCCCGACGTGCGCATCTCACCGAACACAGCGAGGACCCCGAGGTCGGCGATGAGCATGCTACGGATGCCGTGCTCGGCGGCGCGTCGGATGTCCTCGAGGCAGTGGACCAGCTGGTCCTGGCCGCGCGCGACCGGAGCGATGACCGCGCCCGCAGGCGCGCGCGCCATAGCTGAGGCGTCCCATCCGGCATTCGGTCGCGCAAAGAGACTGACCTCGATTTTCGCAGCGGCAGCGATCCGGACCGTCTCGTCGAGCTCGCGGTCAGTGAGCATGAACACGCCGCTGCCCTGCGACACGCGATGCACCGTGACGTCGAGCCTCCGTGCCTCCTCGATCACGGCGGCCAGGCAGCGCGGACCTTCGACGCTCGGGATCTCGATGCGGTAGTGCGCGCCGTCGGGAAAACGCTTCTCCGACGTGGGCAGGTCGTGCCGGTCGCCACCGGGCAGGCCGAGTCGCTCAAGGAACCGGCGTGTCGCGGCGATGCCCCGCTGGCTGGTGATTGCGCTCACGTACGGGTTCCGCTGTAGATGAAGATTCGCTCGCGACTCGGGATCGCGATCGCCAATCCGGGATGGTCGCGGCGGGCGACGTCAACGAGATGCGCGGGATAGCCTCGATTCGCCGCGAACATGTCGTAGTGCATCGGGATCAGCAGATCCGCGCCCGCCTCCGCGGCGAGTCGCGCGGCTTCGCGATGGTCCATGTTGCCCACGATCCCGTCCTCGACTTCGCGAAAGTGGTCCCGTCCGTTGATCGGCAGCAGCGCGACGTCGACCTCGAGCCGACGCAGCAGCTGCACCATTCCGGGGTACACGATCGTGTCGCCGGCGTGGTAGACGCGCACCGCGCCGTCGTCCAGGACGTACCCCAAGAAGCGACCATCCCCGAAACCGTAGGCGTCGCCCAGCTCCACGCCATGAGACGCCGGCAGCGGGCGGACCGTGACTGCGCCGAGCTGGACCGTCTCCTCCGTTCGGGCCGCGATGACGCGCTCCGGTGTGATGCCGAGCGCCACGACCGCGTCTCGGAGCGGCGCGGGCACGACGAAACGCGCGGCGCGCGACGCCCGTGCGATCGCGCCAAGCGCCGGCGCGTCGAAGTGGTCCCAGTGCTCGTGCGAGCAGAGGACCGCGTCGACGTCGCCGGCGCTCTCAGGAGGGAAAGAAGGAGGCACGAGGCGCTCGGGTCGTGGCGACAGGAACGGATCGAGGAGGACGATCGCGCCGCCGATCTTGACGGCGAAGCCGGCCTGACCGAGCCACCACAACGCGACCTGATCGGGCCCGAGCGAAAGGTCGCGCAGCCGAGAGAGCGATGCGGAGGCTCGGATCGTCGCGAGCGCCGTCATGCGCGGACCGATCGTGCGGCATTCGCCAGCGAGCGGTACCACTCGCCACTGGCCTTGACGATGCGCCGCTGCGTCGGGTAATCGAGGTATGTCAGGCCAAAGCGCTTCGATGTCCCGTGCGCCCACTCGAAGTTGTCGTAGAGCGTCCAGACGAAGTAGCCGCGCAGCGGCGCGCCGGCTTCGAGCGCGTCCGCGGCGGCGGCAAAATGGTCCTGCAGGAACGCGATGCGACGCTCGTCGACGACGCGGCCGTCCGCCTCCACCGCGTCATCGAAAGCCGCGCCGTTCTCGGTCACGTACATCGCGCGCGGCGAGTAGTCACGCCAAACACGAAGTAGCTGCTCGCGAAAGGCGTCCGGATAGATCTCCCACGGCATCGCCGTGTACGCGGAACCTTCCGGCTGAACCGACTCGAGCTTCAACGCGCCGGTCTCGGCGGCACGGACGACGCGGCGGGTGTAGTAGTTCACGCCGACGAAGTCGAGATCGCCGTCATACGCCGCGAGCCGGTGCGGGAAGAGGTCGCCGTACCAGTCCAGCATGTCTTCGGGATAGCCTCGGCCGAAGAGCGGATCCAGGAACCAACGATTCAGATAGCCGTCAGCTCGCTTCGCCGCTGCGCGATCCGCCTCGCTGGCGCTGGCCGGATGCGCTGGCCCCATGTTCAGTGCGATGCCGACGTTCGTGGCGTGCGCCGCGCGCAATGCGCGGGCCGCTTCGCGATGCGCCAGCAGCAGATGATGCGAGACGCGCAGGGCCGTCGGCCAGTCCTTTATCCCCGGCGCATGCACGCCGCTGGCATGTCCGGCGAACGCCACGACCTCGGGCTCGTTCAGCGTCATCCAGTCCTCGACCCGATCGCCGAGCCGAGACGCGATGACGCTCGCATACTCGCCAAACCACTTTGGGGCGTCGGGATTGGCCCAGCCGCCGCGGCGCTGCAGGGCCTCGGGCAGATCCCAGTGGTAGAGCGTGACGAACGGGCGAACACCTCGCTCCAGCAGCGCATCCACGAGTCGCTCGTAGAAGTCCAGGCCACGCTCGTTGACCGCGCCAGACCCATTGGGGATCACCCGCGGCCAGCTGATGGAGCAGCGGTAGGCGTTGAGGCCAAGCGAGCGGATCAGCGCGACGTCCTCGCGCCAGCGGTGATAGTGATCGCAGGCGACGTCGCCGGTCTCGCCGGTCGAGATCGCCCCGGGCACCCGCGTGAACGTGTCCCAGATCTGTCCCAGATCGACGGTCCTTTGCCATCCGCGTCATGACCGCCCTCGATCTGATACGCGGCGGTCGCGGCGCCAAAGAGGAAGTTCGGTGGGAACCGGCGCCCGAGCGTCTCGATCTCACTCATCGCGGCTCGACCTCGTCCCAGCGCAGACCCATCCGCGCCGTGATTCCGCCATCGACGTACAGCACCTGACCGGTGATGTAGTCCGCGGCGGGCGACGCCAGGAACGCGACCGCCGGCGCCACGTCGGGAGGATGTCCGATGCGTCCCGCCGGGACCAGCGCGGCGCCGTCGCCGCTGCGATATCCGGGGATGTCGAAATAGCGGGGCACCTCGATCAGCCCTGGCGCGACGGCGTTGACGCGGATCTTTCGCGGCGCGAGCTCCACGGCCAATGCGCGCACGAACTGATTGATCGCCGCCTTCGTCGCGGCGTATGCGACGTGTCCGGGGAAGCCGGCGAAGGCGTGGATCGAGGAGATGTTCACGATCGCGCCACCGCCGCGCTCGGTCATGTGTCCGACGGCGCGTTGCGCGGTGAAGAAGTAGCCGCGCATGTTGAGGTCGAAGAGCTCGTCGTACTCGTCCGCCTCCGTCTTCTGGAATTCGACGGTACGGGTGATGCCCGCGTTGTTCACGAGCACGTCCAGGCCGCCGAGCGCATCGACCGCCGCGTCGACGGTGCGCTCGCAGGCATCGACCTCGGTCAGGTCGGCCTGCAGGGCGTGGGCGACGCCACCGGCATGGCGAACGTCGGCCACGAGCTGTGTCGCGCCGGCCTCGCTGTGGGCATAGTGCACCGCGACCGCGGCACCCTGCCGTGCCAGCTCGCGTGCGATGGCGGCGCCGATGCCCATGCCGGCTCCAGTGATGAGTGCGAGCTTGCCTTCGAGCGGACGCCCCGGCCGCGATCCGATGTCGCGGGCCTCCAGGCGGCTCATCGCGGCGCGGCCGCGCGTGCGGCTTGCCGCAGATGCCACTCCTCTTTGAACAGGTCGAAGTGGATCTCGCGGCGCGGGTGCTCCCGCACCACGTCGCGGTCGAGCGTCACGCCAAGACCCGGGCCGGTCGGAAGCGCGAACGCGCCCTCGAGCACCTCGGGATTCCCCGGCGCAGCGGCTTTGATGAATGGCTCGGCGAAATCGTTGAAGTGCTCGAGGATCTTGAAATTCGGCGTCACCGCGGCGAAGTGCAAGCACGCCGCCGTCGAGACAGCGCCGCCGACGTTGTGAGGCGCAACGAGCACGTAATACGACTCGGCCCACGATGCGAGCTTGCGCGCCTCCAGGATCCCGCCGGACATCGTCAGGTCCGGTTGGATGATGTCGGCGGCCTGAAGCTCGAACAGCTCGCGGAACTCGTGGCGCGAGTGGATGCGCTCGCCGGTAGCGACGGGTATGTCGACGCGTCGCGCCACCTTGGCCAGCGCCTTGAGGTTCTCGGGCGGCACGGGCTCCTCGATCCAACCCGGGCGGAACGCCGCCAGATCCTTGGCGATGCCGATAGCGATCGCCGGCGTGAACCGGCCGTGCATCTCGACAAAGACTTCCCCGTCGGGACCCATCGCGTCGCGGACGGCTTCCACGAGCCCGATCGCGCGGCGGCGCTCCCCCGCGGGCAGCTCGTAATATGCGTCGCCGAACGGATCGAGCTTTACCGCGTCGTAACCTTTGGTGCGAACGCGCTTCGCCGCGGCGTGAAATTCCTCGGGTGTCCGCTCGACCGTGTACCAGCCGTTGGCGTAGGTGCGGATGCGATCACGCACCGGTCCACCGAAGAGCCGGTACACCGGCTGCCCCAGCGCCTTCCCGACGATGTCCCAACACGCCATCTCGACCACCGCGATCGCAGACATCGCGATCTGACCCGCGCGCGCGTAGTCGTTGCGGTACATGCGCCGGACGAGGTCCTCGATCGCGAACGGATCGCTGCCGAGGATGTGATTCGGCGCGGCCTCCTGCAGGTAGCCGAGCAGCGCGTCGGTGTGATTGATCATGCGCACCTCTCCGATGCCCTCGAGGCCCTCGTCGGTATGCAACACGAGATAGGTCAGGTTACCGAGCACGAGCGGCTCGATCCTGGTGATCTTCATCCGCGCAGGCCCGTGGTCACGACGCCCTTGATGATGAAGCGCTGAGCCAGGAAGAAGATGATCACGAGCGGCAGCACGTACAGGACGACGCCGGCCATGGTCACGGTCTGCAGCGGATTGCCGTGCGGGTCGGCATACGCCGTCGACAGCTTGACCGCCAGCGTCGTGTTCGCGTCGTTGAGCAACAGGATCGGATAGAGGTAGTCGCCCCAGACCCAGGTGTAGGCGAAGATGAGCGCGGCTGCGAAAGCCGGCCAGGCGTTGGGGACGAAGACCTGAAGGAAGACGCGGAGCGGACCGGCGCCGTCGACCTCCGCCGCGTCGCCGAGCTCTCGCGGGAAGCTGGCGAAGAACTGCCGGAACAGGAACACGAGCAGCGGACTGGCGCCGAGCGCCCACAGGATCCACGGCCAGTACGTATTGGTGAGCTCCAGCTTGGCGAAGACCACGAATTGCGGCACGAAGAGAACGACGTTCGGCACCATCATCATCGCCAGCACGACAATGAACAGCTGATCGCGCAAGGGTCCGCGGTGTCGCGCGAAGCCGTAGCCCACCAGTGCGCTGGTGACGACGACGATCACGGTGTAGGAGGTGGCCAGCAGCAGTGAGTTCGTGGCGAACCGTCCGAAGTCCGCGAGCGTCACGGCAAGCTGGTAGTTCACCCATTGCGGTACCTCCGGAAAGAGACGCAGCCCCGCGAACTCGGACTGCTTCTTCATAGAGGTGACGAGCACCCAGAACGTCGGGAGCGAAAAGATTGCCGTCGCCAGAATGAGCGCCGGATAGCGCAGGGCGTGCGTCCTCATTGCGCTTCCTCGTAGTGGACCCAGCGCCGGCTCGAGCGGACCAGAGCCAGGGTGAGTCCGAGCGTGATGAGGAAGAGGATCCACAGCAGCGCCGCGCCGTAACCGAAGCGCTGGTTCACAAAGATCTCGTGATAGGCGTGGACCACGTAGAGGTAGTTGTCGCGTGGCGGCAGCGTTCCCGGACCAAGGAGTCCGGGTGCGAGCAGAAGCGGCTGCTGGATGATCTGCATCGCGCCGATCAGGCTCACGACGAGCTGGAACAGGATCACCGGCGCCAGCAATGGCAGCGTGATGAAGCGCAGGACCGACACCGGACCGGCTCCATCGATCTGCGCGGCCTCTTTCAGCTCCGCCGGGATGCCCTGCAGCCCGGCGAGAAAGACGACCATGCCGCCACCGGTGAGAGCCCAGACCGTGAACAGCACCAGCACGGTGGTCGGCTGCTCGACGATCCAGTTCATGGCGAATTCCGGTTTGACCAATCCGATCAGCGCGTTGAGCAGGCCGCCGTTCGGATCGGTGAAGATCTTCCAGATCCAAGCTCCGGCGACGACTGGCACCACGTAGGGCAGATAGAACAAGGTCCGGAACAATCCGCGGCCTGGGACCGGCGCATCGAGCAGCAGCGCGGCACCGAGCTGCACCACCAGGCCAAGCGTCACCGTCGATCCGACGAACACGAGCGTCCGCTGCATCGAGTGCAGCGTGTCGGGGTCGTTGACGGCACGAGCGTAGTTGTCGGCGCCGACGAAGCGCACGTAGTCGAGGTTCAGGCCGTCGTAATTCGTGAACGACATCAGCAGGGCCAGAAGCAGAGGGATCGCCCCGAGGGCGACGAAGCCGATGAGCCACGGCGAGATGAACGCGTAGAAGGTCAGCGCGCGCCGCGTGCCGCGACGACGCCACCACGTCGACCGCGGCCGGGCCGCCGTGCGCTCCAGCGCATGCGCCGTTCCGACCATTCCTCGACCTCCCGCGCGTGTCGGATGATGCCCTACCGCGCTATTGGCCGACGATCTTCCTGCCGTCCGCGATCGCGCCGTTCACGTCCGCCTCGATGTTCGAGAGCATCTTGTCGAAGCTGATCTGGCCCTTGAGCGCGGTCTCGAGGTGCTTCTTCCAGGTCGTCGAGAACGTCTCCTCCCCGATGTACGGATTGAATTGCAGCACGCCGTCGCTGTACTTCAGCTCGTCACCAAGGACCTTCTGGACCTGTTTCTGGAACGCGGTGTCGGTGGGCATCTTGGCGTACAGCGACTTCAGACCGGGAACGCCCCAACCGCTGCCGGCTCGGGTGACCGCCGGTGCGCCGCCCATGTACGTTTCGAACACCGCCCACGCCGCGTCGGGATCCTTGGTCTGCGCCGACATGACCCACCCCGTGGCGGTCATCGTCGGATCGCGACGCGTCCCCGACCATGTCGGCGCGGGCAGCATGACGGTCTTGCCCTTCGTGGTGTCGCTCTCGGCCATGGCGCTGAACCAGTAGCCGTACTGGAGGATCGCGATCTGGCCGTTATTGAAGTCGGCGCCCATCCAGTTCGGGCTCGGGTCGACCGGGCTCTGCTGCAGACCCTCGGCGGCCAGGTCGTACAGGTACTTGAAGACTTTCACCGCCTCGGCGTTGCCGGTGATGTTCGCGGTGCTGAAGTCCGCGCTGTAAAGCGACTGCCCCTTTTCCGCGAGCATGTTCATCGCGGTGCGGTCGATCCACTGGTCGTTATTGGAGTGGACGAAGCCCCAGTAGGTGCGCTTGCCGCCGCTCTTCCGGTTCACCTTGGTCGCGAGGTCGTGCAGCTCCTGGTACGACAGCGGCGCGCTGTCGCTGGGCACCTTCACGCCGGCCTCGTCGAATGCTTTGGTGTAGGCGAAGAGCGTGAAGTCCGGCGACCAGTCCTTGACCATGCCGTACAGGTCGCCCTTGCCGACGACCTTCCCGTCCCACTTGTAGAAGTTGTTCGACGGCGCGAGGTCGTCGGGCTTCAGCACCTTGCTCGCGGCGAAGTACGGCTGCAGGTTCTTCACCATCTTCCGCGAGATGTACTGCGGGACGCCCGCCGCTTGCACGCGGAAGAGATCGGGCGGATTGCCGGCCGCATACATGGCGTAGAGACGAGTGAGGTCGCTCTTGACAACCTCGAGCTTCAACTTCGTTGCGTCCTCGATGGCTTTGACATCCTCGGCGCCGAACTCGTTCGGATCGGTCATGACAACGACCTTTCCGGTCTTCTGCGTCGTCGTCGACGTCTGGCATGCCGCGATGAGCGGGGCGGCGGCAATGCCCGCCGCGAGCACGCCGGTGCGCTTCAGTACCTCCCGCCGTCCGTATCGCGCGACTCTCTCTTCCATGCCCACGGCTCGTCCCCCTTTCTGATCCGGCACAGTTCCGGCCCCTTGTCTGCTTGATGTGACCGGTAACATACGCCTGTTTCTCGGCCCGTCAAGAGGCTCCCTCCACAGCCGCGCCCACGTTCAGAGGAGGTGTTTTCGCGGAGAATCCGCCCATGCCGATCAGAAAGCGCGCTCGAGGCGCGGCCAGGCGCGCGACGATCCGGGACGTCGCCAAGCACGCGGGCGTTTCGCACCAGACCGTCTCCCGCGTCATAAACAAGGAGGACACCGTCGCGCCGGAGACTCGCGCGCGGGTGCATGTGGCGATCCGCGAGCTTGAGTACGTTCCGAGCGCGATCGCGCGGAGCCTGTCCTCGGACCGCACGCATACGCTCGGCATGGTCACGACAGACGTGTCTGACCACTTCTTCGCCGAAGCCGTCGTCGGCGCCGAGGCTGAGGCGCGGAAGCATGGCCTGTTCCTCATCATCGGGACGATCGAAGAGGGTGCCGAAGACGACGAGGGCGCGTACCTGCGGCTCATGCTCGAGCAGCGCATCGAGGGCCTGATCATCGCGCGTCCGCGCCTGCGCGCCGGTAGCGACGCGGTCCTGCGGCGCTTGACGAGACGCGTGCCGGTCGTCGAGATCGCGTCGGACATCAATGTGCCGGGCGTCGAGCTCGTCGATGTCGACAACCGCCAGGGCGGACTGGACGCGACGAACCTGCTGATCGAACGCGGACACCGCCTGATTGCGACCGTTACCGGGCCCCTCGAGTGGCCCTCGGCACAGGCGCGCCTCGAGGGTTACCGCGAGGCGCTACGCCGCGCAAAACTCGCCGAGCCGGCCGCGCACGTGGCCACCGGCAAGGACTGGGGTTTGGCGAGCGGCGAGCAGGCCGCGGCGCGTCTGGTTGAAAGCGGCAAACATTTCACCGCCGTGTTTGCGCAGAGCGATCTTCTCGCTCTGGGCGCGATCGCGCACCTGCGACAGCGTGGCACGCGTGTCCCGGAAGACGTGTCGGTCATCGGATACGACGACATCCCTGTGGCCGCGTTCGTCGACCCGCCGCTGACCACGGTGCGTCAGCCGATGCGCGAGGTCGGGGCATTAGCGGTACGACTCATCGTCGAGCGTGACTCGCGCGACCGTGGTCCGGCGCACCGCCACCTGTTGCGAGCGCCGGTGATCGTGCGGAAGAGCGTCGCACCGCCGGCGGTGACGGCGCTTCGGGCGTGAACTCGGGATCTACGTCTAGTTGAGCTGACTTCGTGGATCGAACGGCGGCTCGCCGTCCTCCGAGGGCATCTCCCCGGCCTCGTCCTCCATCTTGATGACGAGGCTCACGCCGCTATCGGTCGTTTCCACGTCAAGGACCGCTTCCTCGAGCGGTTCCGCGACATCGTGCGAGACGAAGACGGGCAGTCCGTCCTGCTCGCTGATCTGATCATCCTTTTCCGGCCCGGCCGCGAACGCGACGGCCAGGTTCGAGCCATCGATGCCCGGCTCGGCGAAAATACGCAGGCCGTAGTTGCGCGGGACTTCAGCCTCAGCACGAGCCTCGTTTAGGACCTTCGCGGCATCTCGGGAGAGCTTCAGCATTCGATCCCCTCCTCTTCCCGTTTCGCCGGTCCGTCGCTGCACGGACGGTGCCGCGCGCCTAAACTCATCCGCCGACCGTGAACTCGTTCGAGCGCTCCTCTGGCTACTGCGCGATCGTCGCCGGCGTCGCCGGCTTTCTGTACTCGGCCTCGTTCGTCCTGGTCGCGCGCAGCAACGCGTCTCTTGGCGCCGGGCTCGCCGGGTTCTTCCTTCTCCTTGGCGCCATCAACTCGATACAGGCTCTGTCGGCGCTGTACCGGCGAACACGCGAGGTCGATGCCGGCTTCGCGCTGACCGCGCTGCTGTTCGGCTTCGGCGGCGCATTCGGCGCGGCGCTCCATGGCGCATACGACCTGGCGAACGTGATCCATCCGCCGACGGCGGCAGCGACCGATTTTGCGAGCGCGATGGATCCGCGCGGCGTCGCGACGTTCGGCCTCGCCGGTCTGGCGTTGCTGACTTTCTCGCGGCTGATACAGAAAGGCACGGTGCTGCCGCGCGGTCTTGCGACCCTCGGTTACATCTCGGGCGTGTTGCTGATCCTGACGTATCTCGGACGCCTGATCGTCCTTGATGCGAACTCGCTGCTGCTCCTCGCGCCTGCCGGGCTCGAGGGATTCATCGTCAATCCGGTGTGGTACGTGTGGCTGGGGCTCGCGCTCATACGCGGCCGGCGGGCCTAGCCGGCGCGCTCCGACCGAACGCCTAGAGGGTCAGCAGGCGGTCGAAGAAACTCTTGTAGCGGCGGAGTGCGACGCGCAGCTCTTCGGTCGAAACGGCGTCGCCGCCGGCGACACGACGTTCCAACTCGGATTTCTCCTTCGCCGATGCCGCGCCGAGCTCGCGAATGACGTCCTGTACCAACATGCCGGCCTGCTCGATCGAGCGCCGTGGATCATCGACGAAACTCTCTTGCACTCGAGACCACCGTGCACGGAACTCGGTGATGCGCTCCGGTGCGAACGGCTTCACGGGGACGATGCCGGTCGGTATCTCGGGCGCGGCCGGGCGACGCTGGATCTTTTCCGTCT
>VBHP01000113.1 GCA_005881435.1 Chloroflexota bacterium
GATCTGGTCCAGCCTGGTCGGCCTGCTGGTCGAGGACGGCCGGTTTGCGCTCGGCGCCATCGGCGCGCTCGCGATCACCTGGCTCGCGTCTGGAACCCTGGGTGACGCCAGCGGCTGGCTCCTGCTCGCCGTCGTGCTGGCCCTCGTCGTGTCGAACGTGCTTTCGGTGGGACTGCGACTGCGCGCCGATCGGCCCTAGTCCGGCAACCGTCCCGACAGCACGCGGCTGACGGCGAGGATGCCGAGGCCGGCCGCCGCGGCCCAGGAGATCGAGGAGATCACCGGCGAGTCGAAGTCCGTCCCCGAGAGGAATGCGTGCAGGAACAGCAGCGCGAACGCCAGGTAGCTCGCCCGATGCAGCGCGCGCCAGAGATCGTCATTCAGGCGGCGTCGTAGCCAGCTGCTGACGATGACGATGGCGAAGAGGTCGAGCGAGAGCGTGCCGATCCCGATGGCGAGCTGCCCGTAGTCGGTGCGGAACGGCACGATGAGGTCTTGCGGGGCAATCCGCGCGGTGGTGTCGAGGACGAGCGCGGCGACATGCGAGGCGCCGAGCGGAATCCAGATCCAGGCCGTGAAATCGTGCAACGAGCGCATGGCGCGATTCTTCGCCAGGAAGTCCAACACCGACGTGCGCAGCGCCAGACCGGAGAGGATCGAGATACAGATCGCGGCGTAAGAGGCCAGACCGGTCGCCCGCGCGACGACCCACAGCAGCGTCTGTGCGTCCACTACGACACGTGGGTGAATGTGATCGGCGGCAGGTCGGCGCTGCGGACGTTCGGCTGCAAGGATGGGATCGGCGTTCCCGGCGCCGAGGGCGGCCGCGTGCGTCCGCGCAACGGCACGAGCGGCGGAAGCGTAGCCGTCGGCGCGACGGGCGACGCGGACGGTGCGACCGCGACCGCCTTATCCGCGAGTGGGGGCTGCAGCGGCGCACGCGCGTTCTTCAGATGCGACGTCGTGTAACCGAACGAGCCGGCGAGCACGAGCAAAGTCGTGAAGACCGAGCCGAGCTTCAGCATCCAGGAGCTCATGCCGAGTTTCGCCCCGGCAGCGGCGCGCCAGCTGCATTCACCAAAGCACCGTTCGTCGACGCCGACTTCGCCGGATCACGGACGAAGGGGATGCGGTCGAAAGTCTGGCCGAGGATGTCCCGGCCGCTCACACCGAGGTGCGAGCCGAGGATCTCCTGATACACGGCTCGGAAGTCGACCGCGTAGCCCAGGTTCCCGAGGGTGTCGAGTTTGTTGACGTCGGGCGCCTGGCCGTAGAGACCGCCCTTCACTGGGTCACCGATGAGGAACACCGGCGCCGCCGTGCCGTGGTCCGTGCCGGCCGAGGCGTTCTCGTTCGGACGACGTCCGAACTCGGACCATGTGGCAACGAGGACGCGGTCAGACATGCCATAGGCGGCGAGGTCGGCATAGAACGCCGACACCGCCGAGTCCAGGTACGCCATCAGGTCGTCGTGGCGGTTCAGCTCGGTGTAGTGGGTGTCGAAGCCACCGAGCGTCACGTGCAGGATCTTCACGCCGCTGCCGGTGACGATCAGCTCCGCCGCGAGCGACAGCGCCGCCGCGAGCTGGTTCTTGCTCGAGTACACCAGCTGCTGCTTGTCCGAGTACGCCGCCTTCGGCGTGTACTGCGCGGCCGAGGTCCGCAGCTGCGCGACCGTGTCGCGCACGGTCGTCATGGCCGTGTCGAAGAGCGCGCCGTAGATGCCCGGCGTCCCGGTGTAGAGCGCGCCCATGACCTGCTCGACGTTGTCGCCGCCCTGGAACTTGAAGGTGGTCTGGTCCTGGATGACCGTGAGCGTCGCCTGCAGGTCGTGCAACGCTCCAGGGACGGACGTCGTACCGCACGCGCACCCGACCAATGGGTGCCCCGCGGAGTCGTAATTCGTCGCGATGGTCTTGCCGAGCCAGCCGTCTTGCTGGCGCCGCGTCGGGTCGGCCGTCTCCCAGACACGGATCGAGTCGAAATGCGAGAACGACGGCTGCGGGTAACCGACGCCCTGCACGATGGCGACCTTGCCGGCGTCATAGAGCTTCTTGATCCCGGCCAGGTTGGCGTTGAGGCCGAGGTCGCTCGTGATCGGCAGCGCCTTATCCGCCACCGCGCCGAGCGTCGGACGGAGATCGCGGAACCGCGTGTTGCTCAGTGGAATCACCGTCTGCAGGCCGTCGTTGCCGCCGCCGAGCTGGATCATCACGAGCACGCGGTCGTTGACCACGCCGGCCTGCTTGGCGTCGAACACGGCGCGGGCGAAGACGTCGGGGACGGCGGCGTAGCCGGCGGCGAGCGCGGGAGCGCCGACGCCGAAGACGAATCCGGCCTTCATGAAGTCCCGCCGCGTGTAGCGCGCGATGCCCTTCTCGTCCACGGCCCTCACCCTTCCTATTTCAGTTGGAACTCGGGCGACGCCAGCACGATGAGCCACCGGCTGGCCTCGTCGCCGGTCTGATTCAGCAGCTCGGCGGTCTTCGGACCGATGACGCCATCGAGGAAAGTCGCGTGCGCGTTGGTGAATGCGGGCAGCTTTGGCATCGTCGCGAGGGCATTCACTGTGAAGTTCAAGCGCGACAGGACGTCGGCGCTCGAGATCCAGCTGGCATTCGACGGCCAGCCGCCCACTTCGGGCGGGTCGAAGAGCGTCTGCCCCATGCCGGGCGCGCTCTGCACGATGGTCCTCGCCAGCTGCGGATTCTCGACCGCCTTCGCCGTCGAGACCATCAGCTCCGTTGGCGACTTCACCAGCGCGCGATATGCCGGCGGCGAGACGAATTCAGGCGAGGTGAAGACCGCCCGCATCAGCGTCTTCACGTCGTACCTGCTCTTGCGAAAGCCGTCCGCCAGGCGCGTCACGTACGCATCGGCCGGAGAGTCCATGACGAACTCGCGCAGCACCTTCGTCACGATGAACGGGGCGACAGCGTCCTGCTCCAGGATCCGATCGAGCACCGCCTGCGTATCCCACCGCTTCGTCACGCCGAGATACGCGACCGTGCCGTTGTAGGAGCGCGCCGGCTCGAACACGCCGGACTTGACGTCGTCGACCTTGAGGTTCTTGGGGACCTGCCGGCCCTGCTGCTGCGCCCGCGCGACCAGGTCGTCGTACATGGCCTGCGTCACGGGCTCGCGCCATCCGGACAAAGCCTTCGCGCCCGCGCGCACGTCGTCCTCGGTGTAGTGGCCGACGCCCATGGTGAAGAGCTCCATCAGCTCGCGCGAATAGTTCTCGTTCGGGCTCTTGCCGGTGCTCTGCCCGAGATCGAGGTACCGCAGCATGCCCGGGTCGATCGTGACCTGGTAGAGCATCGAGCGCAGATCAGCCAAGGCCATGCGGCGCCAGGTGAGGTTCTGCCAGTAGATGTACGGCGTCTGCGGCGAGACCTTGCGGAAATCGCTGGTGAAATGTCCGTGCCAGAAGAAGGTCATGCGCTCGGCGAAGGGTGTCGGCGTTTTCTGCATCCACGTGATCCACCAGGTCTGCAGCGCGCCGATGTTGAGCGGCTTCGTTCGCGACGCGTCATCGCCCCCGGGGAACGCGTCCGGCTCTGCCGGCTTCGACTCGACGAGCCGGTCGACGGTCATGTTGAAACCGTCCTTCACCGACTGCTCGTACTCGGCGCGGCTGTAGCCGAAGGTCGCTCGGCGAAGCAGATGGGCGATCTGCGCCTCGGGCTTGGACAGCGGCGCGACCCAGTCGACGCCGGTCCCCGGCGCGCCCGAAGCTGCCGGAGTCGTGGGCGACTGGCCCGGAAGTCCGAGCTGGCTCAGATCGTGAAGGCCGAGGAGCCGCGCTACGCCCAGCCCGCCGGCGGCGACGCCGGCCCCAACGAGGACCTGACGTCGCGACAGTGGCACGCGTCGGCTCGTCTTTGGTCGCTTCTCCGACATCTGGGGCGAGTCTTTCATCGCTTCTCCGCTCCGCTCCACTCGCTCAGGGGACTCCATGGTGGAACGACCGTCGCTACGCCACATACACCGAAGGGCGGGACCTATGTTTCCGCGGCGAGTCTCCGCCGGGTATCGCTCGGCGTCGTTAGCGGATGGCGGCTTCGCGGATGAGCGCGACGAGCATCTCCGGCGGTGATTCCTTGTCCAGAGTGGCGAACACACCGCTGGCCCGAGCACGGGCCTGGGCCTCGCGGTCCATGGTGTGAAGGACGATGCCGAGCTTGGGCAACTCGGCCGACAGCGTCTGCGCGATCTCGAGTCCGGTCATACCGGGCATATGGTTGTCCACGAGAAGCACGTCGGGCTTGTGCTGACGCACGAGTCGAAGCGTGGAGTCGCCGTCGTCGGCCTCCGCGACAAGCTCGATGCCGTGCGCGCGCGAGAGGGTGAAGAGGATGAGTTTGCGCGTAGCGAGGTCGTCCTCCGCGACGATGACACGAATGCCCATCAACTCACTTTAATGGGAACCACGCGCGCGCGAGAAGGGCCCCGAGCGCGATCGAGGCCGTCACGACACCGGCGACAACGAACAGCGCGGGCAACCCGGAGGTCGCGACGATCGCTGCACCGAGCAACGGCCCCGATCCCCAGCCAAGCATCTGCGCTCCGAGTGAGGCGCCGAAGGCACGACCCTCGCTGCCCTCGTGCGCGGCGCGACGCGTGAGCACGACCGTGGCCGCGGTGATCGCAGCGGCGGAGATCCCGATGAGCAGCCGCAGCAATATCACGACGATCGCGTTCGGCTCGGCCGCGTGCAGCACGAGCGCACTGCCGCCCAGAACGGCCCCGAAGGCCAGCACGTTCGTCGCGCCGCGCCGATCGGCGAGCCGGCCGAAGATCGGTATCGCGGCCGCGGACGCGAGCGCGGTCGCCGCGAGCGCAATGCCGATCGCGAGCTCGATCGAAAGCCACGACGGCCTGGCGATGGCCTGCACGTATAGCGGGAACAGCGCGACGGTCGCGGCGAACGTCGCCTGCGTGAGATATTGCGCGAACACCACGCCGCGCAGCTCGGGCCACGCGAACGCGCCGAACGCGGAGCGCAGCGGCGCGATCGCGCCGCGCGCCGAACGCTCCGCTCGCTCGAAAGGGGCGCGCGACGCGGGCACGTCGCTCACCCACAGCGTCGCGGCAGCCGCGCAGCACAGCAGGATCGCGCCCGACACGTCGAACGACATCCGGAAGCCCAGTCCCAGCAGCGCGATACCGCCGAGGATCGGACCGATGAAGTTTCCGATCTGCGTGCCCGCACTGACCAGGCCGACGGCGTAGCCCGTTTCTTCACGCGGCGACAGCGTCGCCACCAACGTCGCGGCGGCGGCGCCGGTCCCCGACAGCACGCCCTGAAGGAAACGCAGCACCAGGAGGGACGTTGGCCACCAGTCCCATGCTGATGAGCACCAATCCGCCGCCGGTGATGGCGCGGAGCAACATCCGTTTCCAGCCAAACCGATCGCCGATCGCGCCCCAGATCGGCGTGGCCACAGCCATCGTGAATCCGGACGCCGCGCTCATGACGCCGGTCCACCACGCCACGGACGTCGGGTCGCTGACACCGAGCTCCTGGATATACAGCGGCAGGAACGGCAATGCCAGGCCGAAGCCGGTGAGGACGAACAGCTGCGTCGCGGCGACGACATAAGTGGTGCGTCGCCAGGCCGGCGGATTCAACTCGGCGGACTATCTCAGAAAGACGAGTGATGAGATTGCTACTGGGCGCGTCACTGCTGGCCCTCGCCGTGATCGCCGCTGGCGCGTGCGAGCAGCCGAGGCTCATCTCAAAGGACAAGCTCGAGCAGCTCGTCCTGAGCGAGACGGATCTGCCCGCGGGATTCGCCTCCTTCTACAAAGGCCCCCAGGTGCGTCTCGACGATCAGGGCACAGCACGTTCAGACCCGGGCCGGTTCGGCCGGCAGGGCGGCTGGATCATCCGGTTGCGGCAGTCCGACCCCAGCGTCACCCACGGCCTGCAGGTCATCGAGTCGCGAGCCGATCTCTTCCCGGGGAGCGACGGCGCGAGATCAGACCTCGACCTGTATCGGAAGGTCCTCGCATCCACCAGCGGCGACGGTCTCGAGAACATCGCTCCGCCGGCCCTCGGCGACGAGGCCATCGGCATCACCTTCACGATGGCCGCGCCGCGACCGATCCGCTTCTTCCGCATTGCCTGGCGCGCGCACAACGTCACCGCTTCACTCACGGTGCAAGCGTTCGAGGGCGACGTTTCGCTTG
>VBHP01000078.1 GCA_005881435.1 Chloroflexota bacterium
TGCCGGCACGCCCGTCGACATCGGTATCTCGCCGAACGGCGATCAGCTCTATGTCGCGATCGACGGTCCGAACGAGCGCGGCATCGCCGTCGTCAGCACGACGGATCTTCGCGAGTCGCACTTCGTCCGCATGGAAGCCTCGCCGCAAAGGGTCCTGGTCGCCAGCTACTAGATCAGTTAAGTACCGTTCGCTCATCCAGCGGACGTCGTCTTTTTTCTTTCGGATGATCACCAAACGACGGATTGAAGGACGACGGGCGGTCGGTCAACGATCGCGTAGGTGCCAAAGAGTTGGGCCAAGGGGCTCACCAAGGAAACAGATGGTCGTGTCGCACGTGCGGCCCAGGCTCATCGCGGCAAGAAATACCACCGTCGCACGCCGATCGCGCTGTGCAAATTCCATCGTGCCGGCACCGTGCGAACGGGCCCTCTCGAGTGGAGTGCTGAGATCGCGTATGCAGTTGGACTCGTCGCAACCGATGGCTGCCTCGCAGGGAGTCGAACCAGGATCGACTTCACCTCCTGCGATCTCGATTTGGTCGAGACCTTTCTCAGATGCGTCGGACGGCCGGGCGCTCACATTTGGGCGGAGAAGGGCAAGCGAGGACCTGTCTATCGAGCCCGGTTCGGTGACCTTGAGCTCTACCGGTGGCTCGAATCAGTCGGGCTCACGCCCCGCAAGAGCCTGACGCTCGCGTCACTCGCCGTGCCGGTCGAATTCATCGCGCCAGCAATTCGCGGGCTGATCGACGGCGACGGCAGCGTTGAGTGCTACGTACACAAGCCGATCAAGAAGGTGGACCGTACTTACGGATACCAACGCCTCATCGTGAGCTTCAGCAGCGCTAGCAGAGTTCACTGCGAGTGGGTGCAAGAGGTACTTCGCCAGCGTCTGAAACTACGAGGCGCGATCCATACATCGCCACGCCAACCGCATCACGACATGCATCAATTGAAATATGGCAAACATGATTCCATCAAGCTGCTGACATGGGTATACGAGAACTCGGAGAACGTCCGATTTGAGCGCAAGTTTGCCGTCTGGAGGGGCTTCGTGGAGAGAGAAACGACGGGGGCGGTCATTTACCGTCGCGCCTCGACGCACCGCAAGACCTTGCGCGCGCTAGCCGATGCGGAGAAGCAAATTGTAGAATTGTCCGAATGGCCGGAGTAGACCAATGGCAGAGTCGAGTCGCTCAAACCGACTTCAGTGAGGGTTCGAATCCCTCCTCCGGCACATGATCACTTCTTCTTCGTCAGCTCCGGCACCTTCATCAGCGCTTCCTTCACCACCTTCGGATGACCGATCACCACGCGTCTGGTGAATGCGTCGCCGGCGCGACCGGTGTCGCGATCGGCGATCGCGGCCCCGGCCTCGCGTGCGATGAGCCATGCGCCGGCGATATCCCACGGCGACAGCGAGCCATGAATGAATAGATCGAATCTTCCTGCTGCGACGTAGCAGATCTCGAGCGCGGCGCTGCCGATAACCCGTTGCCGCGCGGTGACGCGGTTCATCGCCACGAAGGTGGAGTTGCGGCGCGTCGTCCCGCGGTAGGGGAGGCTCTGCACCACGAAACAGTCCTCGAGCGGACGAGGCTCCGCGACGCTGATGGCGATGCCATTCAGGGTCGCGCCGCCGCCCTCCACGGCGACGAAGAGCTCTCGCGTGCGTGGCGCATACACGGCCGCCGCGCGGGTCCGCCGCGATTCCACGTACCCGATGGCGATGCAATAAAAGGGGATGCCGCGCGAAAAGTTGAGCGTCCCGTCGATCGGATCGACGACCCACAGCGCGCCCGCCGGCACATCAGCCGTCGCGGATTCCTCGGCGAGCACCGGCACGTCGGGCGTCGCGCGCGTTAAGCGTCGCAGGATGGCCTGCTCCGCGCTATGGTCCGCGCGCGTGGCGAAATTCGCGCGGCCCTGCTTCTGGGTGACGATCGCTACGTCGTCGACGACGATAGCGTCGCCGACGTCCTTCGCGACGCGCGCGGCGATTCGAGACAGCCGCTCATATCGCTCGACGGTCGGCATGTGCGGCCATCGTAGGTGAGCGCACGGATATGACCGACGAGGCCCGCGCCATCGAACGCGTCGCCAAAGGCGACGATCGAGCCTTCGAGGAGCTCGCCACCTTGTACCAGCGCACGCTGTACACGCACGCGTATCGCATGCTGGCCAATGACGCGCAGGCCGAGGACGCTGTCCAGGACGCATTCCTGCTCGCGTATCGCGGCCGTCACACATTTCGCGGCGGCTCGTTCAAGGCCTGGCTCTTCCGCATCCTGACGAACCGCTGCCTCGATCTCCTCCGCGAGTCGAAGCGCCGCGGCACCGTGCCGCTCGAACCCGTGCGCGCGGACCAGGACGAGCCGAGGGTCGACCCGGTCGACGTCGGCCCAAGCGTGGAAGAGCTGGCCTCATCCAGCGAGCTGCTGCGACACGTCGAGGAGGCCCTCGAACAGGTCCCCCTCGAACAGCGCGTGGCTGTGCTCCTCCGAGACGTGCAGGGGTTCGACTACGACGAGATCGCCCAGATCACCACCAGCGAGCTCGGGACCGTCAAATCGCGCATCCACCGCGGCCGCCTGGCGGTGCGGGAACACCTGATCGCGCGCGGCTGGCACCCCGGGAACCCCCGTCAGCCGAAAGCCGTTGTGGAAGAGTGATGGCGCAACATCTCGATCTCGAGCTGTCCCTCTACTTGGACGATGCCCTGCCTGCGGAGGAGCGGCGCCAGGTCGACGCGCATCTCGCCACCTGCGACGACTGCCGCGCGCGCCTGGCCGAGCTTCGCGGGGTCACCCGGCTCGTTGCGGCGCTGCCCGAGCGCGCCCCCCGTCGGTCGCTCGTTCCCGCCCGCGCGCGCATCCCCGGCTGGCTCGTGCCGGCCCGGTGGGCGTCGACGCTGGCGACGGGTGTCTTCGTGATCGCATTCGTCGCCTCGAACCTGCCCGCGGTCTCGACCCAGAGCGCCGCGCCGGCACTTGCGCCGGGGGCGAGCTCGAATGCCGATCAAGCCACTGGCGGCTCCAAGGAAGCCTCGCCGTCGCCCGCGCAGTATCAGCCCGCCTTCTCTGTCACACCGACGCCGGGGTCGGACGCGGTGCGCAGTGCCGCGGGTAGCGACCGTGCCACCGTCCAGCCGCGCGGCTCAGCGCCGAGTGAGCCGGTCGCGCGCTCCTTTTCGACCAACGCGGAGCAGGTGCCGTCGTGGCTGTGGCTGATCCCGGCGGCGCTGTTTGCCGCCATCGCGCTTGGTCTGCAGTGGAGGATCAGACAAGTACGCTAGAGGGGTGTCCCCGGACCGCATCGTCCTCATCGATTCGAACAGCCTGATCTATCGCGGGTACTTCGCCCTGCCCGCTCTATCCACGACCAAGGGCGAGGTGACGCACGCCACCTATGGGTTCACCTCGATCCTGCTTAAGGCCTGGCAGGAGACGAGCCCGGAGCACATCGCCGCAGCCTTCGACCTGCCGGTTCCGACGTTCCGTCACGAAAAAGACGTCCGCTACAAGGCCACCCGTCCGCGAATGCCCGATGACCTTCGACCGCAGATCGAACGCTCCAAAGAGATCCTGGACGCCTTCGGGATTCCGATCTACGCCGCACCCGGCTTCGAGGCCGACGACGTCATCGGGACGCACGCCCGCCTAGCCGAGGCCGCGGGCCTGGACACGATCATCCTCTCCGGCGACCTCGACCCGCTGCAGCTCGTCACCCCCCACGTCAGCCTGATGACGACGCGACAGGGCTTCCAGAACACCGTCATCTACGACGAGGCCGCGATCCGCGAGCGCTTCGGCCTGCGACCGGATCAGATGATCGACTACAAGTGCCTGCGCGGCGACCCGTCGGACAACATCCCGGGCGTTCCGGGCGTCGGCGAGAAGACCGCCGCAAAACTCATCGCGGACTACGGTTCGCTCGAAGGGGTGTACGAGAACCTCGACAAACTCACGCCGAAGCTTCGCGCGTCGCTGCAGGAGCGGCGCGACGACGTCTTCGCCAGCCGCGACCTGGTGCGCATCATCACCGACGTGCCGGTGACGCTGGATCTCGAGCGCACGCGGCGCGGACCGTACGACCGGGAGAAGATCATCGAGCTGTTCCGCGAGCTCGAGTTCCGCACGCTCGGCGCGAGGCTGCCACCACTCGAGGGACCGCGCGTGACGCGGGCCACTACGCCACCGCTACAGCCGCAGCTCGGCCTGGACGTCGCGCCACCGGCCGCGACCGAGCTGTCGACCGGGGCCCTCGCCTCCGATGTTGACGCCGACGCCATCGCGGCCCGCCTCGTGGAGGCCGGTGACGTCGCGCTGCACGCCGAGCTCGGACCGAATCCGCGCCAGCCGGAGCTCGCCGGGCTCGCGCTGGCCGTCCCGGACGCGTCCTGGTTCTTCCCCGTCGAGGGCGCCCTACCCGGTCCGGTCGCGACGGCGCTCGCCGACACCGCGGGCCGTGTCGTGGCGCACGATGTCAAGACCGCGCGCCGGGCCCTGCGCCGCGGCCTGGCCGACGTGCGCGGTCCGACGTTCGACACGCAGATCGCCTCGTACCTGATCAACGCCGGCCGTCGTACCCACGCGCTCGAGGACCTCGCGGCCGAACGGCTGCGCGCTCAGATCCCGGCGCTGCCCAAGGCCACCAACAAGAAAAGCGCGCCGGTGGAGCCCACCGCGGCCGAGCGCGCCGCATTCGCCACCGCGAGCGCCGACGCGGTGCGTCGACTGGCGCCGCTCTTCTCGCGCGATCTCGACGAGCTCGGGTTGCGGCGGCTCTTCGACGAGGTCGAGATGCCGCTCATCGACGTCTTGATCGAGATGGAAGAGACAGGCATCGGCATCGACCTCCCGTATCTCGCCACCCTCTCGACGGAGTTCGCGCGAGAGATCGCGCGTGTCGAGCGCGAGGCGTACGACCTCGTCGGCCACGACTTCCAGATCAACTCGCCAAAGCAGCTGCAGGACCTGCTCTTCGGCGAGCTGAAGCTCCCGCGTGGGAGGCGCACCGTGAGCGGGGGCTACTCCACCGACGCGCAGGTGCTCGAGGAGCTTCGCGAGGCGCATCCGGTGGTGGAGAAGATCCTGGAGTATCGCGAGGTCCAGAAGCTGAAGAGCACGTACGCCGACGCGCTCGCCACGCTCGTCGATCCCGAGACTGGTCGCGTGCACACTCATTTCAATCAGACCATCGCCGCCACCGGCCGCCTGTCGTCGGATTCGCCGAATCTCCAGAACATCCCGATCCGCACGCCGCTCGGGCGCCGGATCCGGCGCGCGTTCATCGCCGGCGAGCCCGGGACGCTGCTGGTCGCGGCGGACTACTCGCAAATCGAGCTGCGCATCCTCGCCCACATCACCGACGATCCAGGTCTGCTGGAGGCCTTCCGTACCAGCGACGACATTCACGCCCGCACCGCGGCGCTCGTGCTCGGGATCGCGCGTGACCAGGTCACCACCGATCAGCGCCGTGCGGCGAAGGAGATCAACTTCGGGATCGCATACGGCATGAGCGACTTCGGGCTGGCGTGGCGCCTCCGCATCTCACGTGACGAGGCGCGCGAGTTCATCGACAACTACTTCAAGACCTATCCACGCGTGCGACGCTACGTCCTCGAGACCAAGGAGCACGCGGTCGAGCGCGGCTACGTCGAGACGCTCATGGGACGCCGCCGCTACATCGCCGACATCACCTCACCGAACTGGACCGTGCGCGGTGCCGCGGAGCGGATGGCGATCAACATGCCGATCCAAGGCACCGCCGCGGACATCATGAAGATCGGCATGATCCGCGTACGCGATCGCCTGCGTGGCGAAGGCCTGCGCACGCGCATGGTGCTGCAGGTGCACGACGAGCTCGTGCTCGAGGCGCCGATCGAGGAACGGGATGCCGTGCTCGCGGTGCTTCGCGAGGAGATGGCCGGCGCATTCGAGCTCGCCGTGCCGATGGTGGTCGACGTCCGAGTCGGAACGAACTGGGATGACATGACGCGCGTACCGGAGCCCGCTCCTGCCCGAGCTTCCTGAGGTCGAGACGATCGTCCGCGACCTGCGGCGCCTCGTCGTCGGCGAGCGCATCGCCAGCTTCGTCGCCGACTGGTCCGGCGTGACCGGGGCCGAACCGCCGGAGCTCGTTGCGGCACGCGTCGCCGGCGCGCGCATCGAGGGCACGAGGCGGCGCGGCAAGCTCGCGATCCTCGATCTCGATACCGGCGAGGCCCTGGTGATTTCGCTGCGCATGACCGGCAAACTGCTGTCGCGCTCCGCGGACGCCGCGGCGGATCCCTACGTTCGCGGACATTTCATCTTCGAGAGCGGCCGCGAGCTCCGCTTCAGCGACACGCGCAAGTTCGGCCGCATCGTCCTCGTGCCGCAGCAGGCCATCCGCGCCGAATCCGCCGACGGCGCTCGCGCCAAAGGGGCGCTGCACGAGCGGCTGGGGATCGAGCCGTTCTCGCGCGCGTTCACCACGTCGCGCTTCGCGCGTTTGCTCACGGCGCGCCAGCGCTCACGGCTGAAGCCGCTGCTGCTCGATCAGACCTTCGTTGCCGGCATCGGGAACATCTACGCCAACGAGGCGCTGTATCGCGCGCGCATCCACCCGCTGCGGTCCGCGGGCAGCCTTCGCCGCGAACAGGTGCGCGCCCTCCACCAGGCGATCCTCGCCGCGCTGCGACGCGCGATCACCCTCCGCGGCTCCTCCATCGACGACTACCGCGACGCCCGTGGCCGGCGCGGTCGGATGCAGCGCGAGTTCCTGGTGCATGGCCGCGAGGACGAACCGTGCGCGCGCTGCGGCCACGCCATTCGCAAAGCCTGGGTTGCCGGTCGCGGCACGTACTGGTGTCCGCACTGCCAGCGCGCGCCGGCGCGCCGATGAGCCTGCTGACGGTCAGCGGGCTGGCCCGGCGCTACGCCGATCGGACCATCTTCCGCGACGTCGGCTTCCGCGTCGCACGCGGCGACCGCATCGGCGTCATCGGCCCGAACGGTTCGGGGAAGAGCACGCTGCTTCGCGCGATCGCCGCCCGCGAAGCTGACGAAGGTTCCATCGTCCTGTCCAAGAACACGCGTCTCGGCTTCCTCGAGCAGGAGCTCGACCCGGGCGCCGGGACCATCCGGGATCTTGTCGACAGCGCACGCTCGCGTCTCGACGCGATGGAAACCGAGCTCCGATCGCTCGAACCACGTCTCTCCGATCCGGCTGCGCTGGAGCGATACGGCGAAGTGCAGCACGCCTTCGAGCATGCCGGCGGCTACGACTTCGAGGCACAGGCGTCGCGCGTCCTTGGCGGCCTTGGTCTCGGAGCGATCGACTCGGCGCGAGCGCTGGCGACATTGTCGGGTGGCGAGCGCGCACGCGCGTCTCTCGCGGCCCTGCTGCTCTCGGATCCAGACCTCCTGCTGCTCGACGAGCCGACGAACCATCTCGACCTCGCGGCGCTGGAGTGGCTCGAGACGTTCCTGCTCGAAGGCGAGCGCAGCCTCGTGGTGGTGTCGCATGACCGCTATTTCCTCGATCGCGTGACCGCACGGACGCTGGTGCTGGATCGCGGCACCTTGCGCGCGTACCGCGGCGGGTACAGCGCCTACGCGCGCGAGAGCGCGCGCGAGGCGATCGAGCTGGAGCGACGCACGGCCCGGCAGGCACGCGCAGTGGAGCGCGACGAAGCCTTCATCGAGCGAGAGCGCGCGGGACAGCGCGCACGTCAGGCGCGAGGGCGCATGAAGCGGCTGGCCAAGCTCGAGCCGATCGCGGAGCCGGAGCGGCGGTCGACGATCCACTGGCGGCCCGAGGCGGCACCGCTCGGCAGCGACACGGTCATCGAGACGACGACGCTGTCCGTCGGTTTCGACGCGCCGATCTTGCGAGCGCCGGCCCTGCGCGTGCCGCGTGGCGCACGGGTGGCGATCATGGGACCGAACGGCAGCGGGAAGACAACGCTGCTGCGGGTCCTTCTCGGGGAGCGCTTCGCTCTCGAAGGCCACGTTCGTGCCGCCCCCGGCGCTCGCGTCGCACACTTCGCGCAGTCCGGGTCAGCGGCCGCGCCCGACGGCGCGGTGCTGGAGGTCATGCGCGGTTCCGTCCCGCTATCCGAGCAGCAGGCGCGTGATCATCTGGCGCGGTTCCTGTTCCGCGGCGAGGACGTGTTCCGCGAGGCGCGCACCCTCTCCGGCGGCGAGCGGGCGCGTCTGTCGCTCGCGATCCTGGCCGCGCGTTCAGCGAATGTCCTCGCGCTCGACGAGCCGACGAATCATCTGGATCTGGATGCCCGGGAGGCCCTGGAGCAGGTCCTGAGCGAATTCGAAGGCACGATCTTGCTCGTGACGCACGACCGCTATCTGGCCGACAAGCTCGCCACCCATACCTGGCTTGCCGAGCGCGGCGACCTCCGGACCTTCGAGGGCAACTACTCGCAGATGAAGAAGGCGCTCGAGGCCGCGGATAAGGACCTGGAGATAGACCGGCGGCGCAGCGTGAGCCGGCCGGGGGGTCCCCCGCGGGGGCCGGGCTCCGGGCGCCGACCTGGAGCGGCGCCGCCCGCTGGGCGACGCGGTTCAGGCATAGCGGAAGGGAAGGCGATCCGAGACCCGGCCCCCGGTGAGAGGGGTGCCGGCCGGGCCGCTGCGCGCGCGACGAAGCGGCTAACAGATCTGGAGACGCGGATCGCGGCGCTCGAACGCAAGCTGGAGGAGCTCGCGCAGAAGGTCGCGGAGGTCGCGGCGCTCGGCAACTTCATGGAATCGCGGCGCGTCGGCCAGGAATACGCCGATCTGGAGCGAGCCCTGCGCGAGCTGTACGACGAATGGGCCAAGGCCGGCGAATGACCGCGTATGTCATCGGCGTCACCGGTCAGCTCGGATCGGGGAAGTCGACGGTGGCGATGCTGTTGCGCGAATTCGGTGCGACCGCGATCGATGCCGACGACGTCACGCGGGACGTGATGCAGCCGGGACAGCCGGCGTTCTCGGCGATCCACGCGCAGTTCGGCCGCGACATCCTTGCGGAGGACGGTACGATCGATCGCGCGAAGCTCGGCCAGAAGGTCTTCGGCGACCCGCAGGCGCTGCGACGGCTGGAGCAGATCGTGTGGCCGCACGTGATCGCACGCGTTCTCGACGTTCGCGCCGGGATGTTCGACGACTCCGTCCTCGCGGTCGAGGCGATCAAGCTGCTGGAGGCACCGCTCCGTCGCGTCTGCGACGAGATCTGGGTCACGGTCGCGCCCCGCGAGACTCTCGTTTCGCGCGTCACGGGACGGGGCATGGCCGCCGCCGAGGCTCGGATGCGGCTCGGGACGCAGATGTCCGAGGCGGAGTACCGGCGCTTCGCTACGACAGTCATCGACAACACCGGCGATGAAAAGCAGCTGCGCCGCCAGGTCGAAGAGGCCTGGCGGCGCAGTCAGGATCGAGTGAAGCGCAGGGTTACGGGCTGAAGCGCTCGGTGACCTTGTAGCCAAAGTCCTTGTACACGCGCTCGAAGCTCGTACCGGTGGTCGCCACCACGCGGTCGTCCTTCGCGGCGCGGAGAACCATCGCGAGCTGAGCGCCGGAGGCCTGCAGGTAGTAGAGCTTCTGCACCGTCTCGAGGTCGCTGACGCGGATCGTGTAGACGGCGCCGGTGCGCGCGAGGATCGGCACGCTCTCGTAGATCGTCTTCGCCTGGAAGTCCGCGTACCGCTTCTGATCGCACGCCTGCGGCGGGACCGGCAGGAAGGAGATGCAGGGATCGATCTTGATCGTGCCGACCACGTCGACGATGTCGCCGGGCACGAGGTTACCGCCGACGGCGTTCTGGTCCGGGACGGTGATCGAGAGGGCACGGTAGTTCGGCGACGTCGGCGTCAGGGTCTCGCCCGGAGGCATGACCGTGAACGCCGCCTGGCCTTGCGGAACGGTCCAGCGGACTGCGGTGATCGGCTCGTTGCGAGCGACCGGCGAGGTCAGGATCCGGCCAACGACATCCTTGGGGTCTTTCGCCGCGGTCGGCGGCGCGACGGCCACCGGGTACTGCGCGACCGTGACGTCCGAAGCGTCGATGATCTGGCGCGCCTGGAGGTCGCGGACCGCGACCACCACGCTGACCCTTTCCTCCTGGACAGGCGCCACCGTCTGAGCCTGGCTGGCGAACAAGTAGGTGCCGCCCGCGGCGGCAAGCGCCAAGACGAGGCCAAGGATGGTGAAGAGCCTGGCGCGCCTCTTCGCTCTGTCTTCCAAAGAACCGACTCCCTTCCGAGATCGTCAACTTGCCTCGCTTTAGGCGCGGCTGATGACAGTTGGAACGCGCTCTTGCTCCGTGAGCGCGCGCAGGCCCAACCTTGGAGCGGGTTCAAAGGAGCGTCAATCCCACCACACGGGGATAGCGGGGCAGTACTGGCCCTTCTTGGGGCGGCACCCTTCCATCCCGGACCGGCCCGCTCCTACAATTACCTGTTGGCAACGCCAATCGAATGGATGTTCTACTAAGGGGGCCCATGGCACAGGACGCACTCGCCGACCAGACCACCTCCACGCTCGAGCCCGCCCGGTTCAAGCTGCAGCTTCCATGGGCGCTCGCGGGCGACCAGCCGAACGCATCCGCGGCGCTGACAGCCGGGCTGCAGCGCGGCGAACGCCAGCAGACGCTCCTGGGCGTCACCGGCTCAGGCAAGACGGCGACGATGGCGGCGATCATTGCCGAGGCGGGGAGACCGGCGCTCATCCTGTCGCACAACAAGACCCTGGCGGCCCAGCTTTACGGTGAGTTCAAGGAGTTCTTCCCCGAGAACGCCGTCGAGTACTTCGTCTCCTATTACGACTACTACCAGCCCGAGGCCTACATCCCGCGCACCGATCTGTACATCGAGAAGGACTCGTCGCGCAACGACGAGATCGACAAGATGCGGCATTCGGCGACGCGGGCGCTGTTCGAGCGGCGTGACGTGATCATCGTCGCGTCGGTCTCATGCATCTACGGCATCGGCGCGCCGGTCGATTACGGCTCGGTCACGATCCGGCTCCGTCGCGGCGAAAGACAACGGCGCGAGAAGGTGCTGCGGCATCTCGTCGACATCCAGTACGAACGTAACGACCAGGCCTTCACGCGCGGCAAGTTCCGCGTGCGCGGCGACACGCTCGAGGTCTATCCGGCGTACGAGGACGTCGCCGTGCGGATCGAGTTCCTCGGTGACGAGATCGAGCGCATCACCGAGCTGGACCCGCTGACCGGCGAGCTGCTGGCCGAGCGGGACAGCGTCGCGATCTATCCCGCCCGCCACTGGGTCACGCCGCGCGATCAGCTCAACGAGGCCATCCGCGACATCGAGGCCGAGCTCGAGGAACGCGTCAAGGAGTTCGAGACGCAGGGCAAGTTGGTCGAAGCGCAGCGCTTGCGGCAGCGCACCAATTTCGATTTGGAGATGCTTCGAGAGGTGGGCGTGTGTCCGGGCGTGGAGAACTACTCACGGCATCTGGCGCGACGCCCTGCCGGCAGCCGTCCGTGGACGCTGCTGGACTACTTTCCGCCGGACTACCTCGCCTTCATCGACGAATCGCACATCTCGATGCCCCAGGTGCGCGGCATGTATCACGGCGACCGGCAGCGGAAAGAGGTCCTCATCGACTACGGCTTCCGACTACCGTCCGCGCTCGACAACCGGCCGCTGACCTTCCGCGAGTTCGAGGAGCACCTGGACCAGACGATCTTCGTCTCGGCGACGCCGGGACCATACGAGCTCGAGCACAGCGGCGGCAGGGTCGTCGAGCAGATCATCCGGCCGACCGGCCTGCTGGACCCGACCGTCGGCGTCCGTCCGACGCACGGTCAGATCGACGATTTGCTGAGCGAGATCCGGACCCGCGTCGACCGCGGTCAGCGCGCGCTGGTGACGACGCTGACGAAGAAGATGGCCGAGGATCTCTCCGACTATCTGCGCGAGATGGGCGTGAAGGTCACGTATCTGCACAGCGAGGTCGAGACGCTGGAGCGGACGGACATCCTGCGCGACCTTCGACTCGGCGTGTACGACGTCGTGGTCGGCGTGAACCTCCTGCGTGAGGGTCTCGATCTTCCGGAGGTGACGCTCGTCGCCATCCTGGACGCGGACAAAGAGGGCTACCTGCGCTCCGGCAACTCGCTGGTGCAGGTCATCGGCCGCGCCGCGCGGCACGTCGAGGGTCAGGTGATCATGTACGCCGACCGCGTCACGGACTCCATGCGCTTCGCGATGGACGAGACGCAGCGTCGCCGCGAGATCCAGGAGGCCTACAACCGCGAGAAGGGCATCGACCCCCAGACCATCGTCAAAGCCATCCGCGACATCAACGCGCGGCTGCGCTCCGTGGCCGAGGAGCTGCCGGCCGCGCCGACGGCGATCAAGGACGTCCCGCGCGACGAGCTGTACCGGCTGATCAAGGACATCGAGTCGCGCATGAAGACCGCGGCGAAGGATCTGGACTTTGAAAAGGCCGCATTGCTCCGCGACGAGCTCATCGAGCTGCGCGGCATCCTCGCCGGCGAGGCGCCGATCGCGCCCGCCGCGCTGGACGAAGAGGCCTCGCGTCGACGCGAAAGAGTCCGCGCGGTGAGTCCACGCCGCGTCGGAGCAAGGAGACCGAGATAGTGACCCTGCTCGCCGTCATCGTCCCCGTCGCGATCCTCGGCGCGCTGGTGCTGGGCGCGGTCATGTTCTTCCAGCGTGGCGCCGCCGGCATCGACGCCTCGCCGCGGCCGCTGCTGCGCGTGTACCTGTATCTCGGCTCGCTGGTCTCGATCCTCGTGCTGGTCGCTGGTCTGGCGCAGGCGGTCACAGGAGTGCTTGGCGCGGTCTCGCCCGACTTCACCTACGGCTCGTCCCCCGGGCCCGTCCCAGGCCCGGTTCAGGTCGATGGCAGCACGCCGCCGGCGGTCGCGCCGCTGCGGGAGCTGCAGGATCAGTACGACCGGCGAACGCGCGAGAGCCTGCTCCAGGGCATCACCGGCGCGTTGGCCGGCGCCCTGTTCTGGGCCGTGCACTGGTATGGGCGACGCACCCTGGAGACGGTTGAGGAACGAACCAGCTCGCTGCGCCGCGGGTACTACCTGCTCGGCACCGCGATCTTCGGCATCGCCTCGATCGTGCTGGTCCCGATGGCCGTGTACAACACCTTGCACTGGTTCCTGATCCCCGTGGCGCAGTTCGAGTTCCGACAGGGAGCCGGTGAGAGTCTCGCTGCCGCGATCGCGGTCGTGCCGTTCTGGATCCTGTTCCTGCGCATCGTTCTCGCCGACTACCGCTCGGGCCGCGTCCCGACGGAGCCGATGCGCACAGCTCCCGCGTCGTGACGCGCATCGGTCTCGGTGTGTCCGCGCCGAACTCGAGACGATGGGCCGAAGCCTGGCTTCTCGACCACATCGGGTGCGTCGGCGTCGGCGTGGACCCGGACGCCGCGCTGGCACAGATCCCAGATGCCGTCGATCGCTATCTGCGTTTCGCCGGTCCGCTCGGCATCGGCCCGCCGCAGGGTCGCGACGACATCGTCGAGCGGTTCGAGTGCTTCTGGGTCGACCGCTACGAGGTCAACCCGATCTGGAGCGTCGACCAGATACCCGCGACGCGCGCCGACATAGCGTTTGCCCGCGCGATGATCGGTCCCGGCCGTACGGCGCTGCTGTCCCTGGCCGCGCATGCGGGGGACGGCGCGAGCGGCGATCGCAGCGTCGAGAAGATGCTGCGCCACATCGCCGACGCAGAGTGGTGGTATGGGTCGCGCCTCGAGGAAGATCCGGAGCGCGTTCGTGGTCATGCCGCCGAAGACGAGCCCGACCAGCGCCGTCGGCTCGAGCGCGTCCGGGGTTGGTTCCTCGACGTGCTCGACGGAGCGCCGGCGCTGGGCGTCCTCGAACGCGTACACCGCGGCGAGCGCTGGACGCCGCGCAAGGTCGTTCGGCGGGCCATCTATCACGAGCTGGATCATCTTCGCGAGCTCGAGGCGCGCGTCCCGGCGCAGGCCGGCGCCGCGGCCGCGCGAAACTAGGTCCGGCAATGCCACTGCAGTACATCACCATCAAGGGCGCGCGCGAGCACAACCTCAAGAACGTCAACCTCGAGATCCCGCGCGATCGCATGGTCGTGATCACCGGCCTATCGGGCTCGGGCAAGTCGTCGCTGGCGTTCGACACGATCTATGCCGAAGGTCAGCGCCGTTATGTGGAATCCCTGTCGGCGTACGCGCGCCAGTTCCTCGGCCAGATGGAGAAGCCAGATGTCGATCAGATCGATGGCCTCTCGCCGGCGGTGTCGATCGATCAGAAGGGCGCAACGCGCAACCCCCGGTCGACCGTCGGTACGGTGACCGAGATCTACGACCACCTGCGCCTGCTCTTCGCGCGCGCGGGACGGCCGTTCTGTCCGAAGTGCGGCCGGCCGATCCAGTCCCAATCCGTGCAGCAGATCGTCGATCAGATCCTGGCACTGCCGGACGGCACAAAGGTGCTGTTGCTGGCGCCGCTGGTAAAGGATCGCAAGGGAGAGCACGAGCAGATCCTCGCCACGGCGCGCCGGAGTGGATACGCGCGTGCGCGGATCGACGGCGCGGTGCGCGACCTCTCCGACGACATCTCGCTGGACAAGATGAAGAAGCACTCCATCGACGTGGTCGTGGATCGGCTCGTCATCCGCCGGAACGAAGAGGACGCCAAGACGCGCGTGACCGATTCGGTCGAGACGGCGCTACGTCTCGGCGAGGGCGTGCTCCTCGCGAATGTGAACGACAAAGAGGATCGGCTCTTCTCGCAGCGCTTCGCCTGCCCGTACGACGGCACGTCGATCCCGGAGATCGAGCCGCGAACGTTCTCTTTCAACTCGCCGCACGGCGCCTGTCCCGGGTGCACCGGTCTCGGGGTGAAGATGGAGCTCGACCCGGACCTCGTCGTCGCGAATTCAGACCTGTCCATCGATGAGGGCGCGATCCTCCCGTGGCAGCGGGAGGGACAGGCCCACCATTACCGCACCCAGGTGCTGGAGGCGCTGGCGAAGAAGATGCGCTTCTCGCTGAAGACGCCCTGGGCCAAGCTGCCGAAGAAGGTGAAGGACGCGATCCTGCACGGCGTCGAGGGTCCGCTGACGCTGTCGTACGAGAACCGGCACGGGCAGACGCGCCAGTACGAGATGGAGTACGAGGGCGCCATCCAGAACCTGGAGCGCCGCTACCGCGAGACCACCTCCGACTACGTGAAGCAGGAGATCGAGCGGTTCATGACCGAGCGCCCGTGTCCCACCTGCGGCGGCGCTCGACTACGGCCCGAGGCCCTGGCGGTGAAAGTGGTGGACAAGAACATCGTCGAGGTCTCGCGGATGTCCGTGGGTGACGCCATCGCCTGGGTCGACGCGCTGCCGAAGACGCTGTCCGAGCGTGAGCGTGCGATCGCCCGGATGATCCTGAAGGAGATCCGGGCCCGTCTGGGCTTTCTCGTCGATGTCGGGCTCGACTACCTCACACTCGAGCGCAGTGCGCCCTCGCTCTCGGGCGGCGAGGCGCAGCGGATCCGCCTCGCGACACAGATCGGCTCCGGTCTGATGGGCGTGATCTACATCCTCGACGAGCCGTCGATCGGTCTGCATCAGCGTGACAACGCCCGGCTCATCCGCACGCTGCTCGGGCTGCGCGACATCGGCAACACCGTCATCGTCGTCGAGCACGACGAGGAGACCATCCGAACGGCCGACTGGATCGTCGACATCGGCCCTGGGGCGGGCAAGCACGGCGGCGAGATCGTCGCCGAGGGGCCGCTCGAGGCCATCCTCGCCGAGCCGCGATCGATCACCGGCCAGTACCTGTCCGGACGCAGGCGCATCCCGTTCCGCGCCGAACGCAGAACGGCGCGCAAGACGCAAGATCTCCTGGTGCGCGGTGCGCGCGAGCACAACCTCAAGAACATCGACGTCCGCATTCCGCTGGGCCTGTTCGTGGCCGTGACCGGCGTCTCCGGTTCGGGGAAATCAACACTGGTCAACGACATCCTGTACCGCTCGCTGGCGCAACGGATCTATCACGCCAAGGAACGGCCGGGTGACCACGATCGGGTCGAGGGGATCGACCTCGTGGACAAGATCGTCGATGTGGATCAGTCGCCGATCGGCCGGACACCTCGCTCGAACCCCGCCACATACACCGGTCTGTTCACGCCCATCCGCGACTTGTTCGCCGCAGTCCCGGAGGCCCGGTTGCGTGGGTACACCCCGGGACGCTTCTCCTTCAACGTGAAGGGCGGCCGCTGCGAAGCCTGTGCCGGCGACGGCATCATCAAGATCGAGATGCAGTTCTTGCCCGATGTGTACGTGCCGTGCGAGGTCTGCAAGGGCAAGCGCTACAACCGCGAGGCGCTCGAGATCCACTACAAGGGCAAGTCGATCGCGGACGTCCTGGACATGACCGCCGAGGAGGCGCTGGAATTCTTCAAGTTCGTTCCGGTGATCGCCAACAAGCTGCAAACCATCGTCGACGTCGGCCTCGGCTACATCCATCTCGGCCAGCCGGCGACGACGCTCTCCGGCGGCGAGGCGCAACGGGTGAAGCTCGCGACCGAGCTGAGCAAGCGCGCCACGGGTCGGACGGTGTACATCCTGGACGAGCCCACCACGGGCCTGCACTTCTACGACGTCGAGCGATTGCTCGACGTGCTGCATCGCCTGGTTGACGCCGGCAATTCGGTGATCGTGATCGAGCACAACCTCGACGTGGTGAAGACCGCCGACTGGCTCATCGATCTGGGACCCGAGGGCGGCGCGGCCGGGGGTGAGGTGATCGCCGAGGGCACGCCTGAACAGGTGGCAAAGGTCCGCGGCTCCTTCACCGGAGAGTTCCTCCGAGAGCTGCTGGCGAAGGGCAGGCTGTCCGGCGTCCGGCGCGAGACGGCTGAGGTCGCGAGCTAGCTACAACAAGCATCACGTTCAGCGGCTATTGACTCTGCCTGGGCCCGGGCACCAGAATCCGGCCTCTTCGGGGAAGGCGGTTGGGGGAATGAAGAGCCGGTTCGCGTATGCGGCCGTTCTGGTCCTCGTCG
>VBHP01000034.1 GCA_005881435.1 Chloroflexota bacterium
CCGGTGCCGCCGGGTCCGGTGAGCGTCAGCAGGCGCGTCCCGCGGAGCAGGCGAAGGCCTTCGGCGATCTCCTTTTCTCGGCCGATGAACGTCGAGACCTGCGTCGGGAGATTGTTCGGCGTGCGATCCAGGCTGCGCAGCGGCGGAAACTCGTTGGCACACCCGTCGATGACGAGCTGGTAGATCCGCTCCGGTTGCGCCAAGTCCTTCAGCCGGTGCTCCCCGAGATCGCGCAGCGTGATCCCGGCGCCGAGGTCCTGGCCCGCGAGCATGACCGTCGCGGCCGAGGCCAGGACCTGCCCGCCGTGGGCGACCGCGGCGATGCGCGCGGCGCGGTGGACATCGATGCCGACGTAATCGGCGCCGGCCTCTTTGCTGGCCGGCGTCCCTTCGCCGGTGTGCATGCCCATGCGCACGCGCACCACGGCGTCGTGCGGAAAGGTCGCCTGCAACAGGGCGCGCTGCGCTTCCGCGGCGGCACGGACGGCCTTCGCCGCACTCGCAAACACCACGAACAGAGCGTCGCCCTCGATGCGGATCTCGGTCCCGCCGTCGGCGAAGGCGCGACGCAACGTCGTCGTGTGGACCGCGAGAACATCATGGAAGCGCTGGGTGCCGAGCGCGCTGAGCAGCTTCGTCGAGCCCTCGATGTCGGTGAAGACGAAGGTGAGCGTCCCGCTGGGTAGAGGGGTCGGCACCGCGATCGATTGTCCGCTCGCCGTCGCCGAGTTGCCAAGCGCGCGTCCGCCGCCTAGACATCTGCTGTGGCGACGTCCCGAACCGAGCTGGCGGACATGCTCGCGAGCCTCTCGCTGTTCGGCGATCTCGCGCCCAGCGAGCTCGAGTCGATCGCGCATATCGTCGAGGAACGCCGCTTCGCCGACGGCGAACGCGTGCTCCGTCAGGGCCTGTCCGGATCGGGGTTCTATCTGATCCTCGAGGGCGAGGCAGCCATCCGCGTCGACGGCAAGGACTACGGGGCGCTCGGCCGAGGCGATTTTTTCGGCGAGATCTCGGCACTGCTCGGCGATCCGCCCGTCGCCGACATCGTCGCCACGCGGCACCTGCGTACCGCGGTGATTCCGGGTCCGGCGCTGGAGGCGTTCATGGTCGGTCATCCGCGGGTGATGTACCGGATGCTGCAGGCGGAGGCGCGCAAGCTACGAGCGGCCACGCGACAGCACAACTGACCGATCGCCCGTTCCCGTCGGGCGAGTATCCCGTCGTGATCGTCGGCACCGGTCCCGGCGGTCTCCAGGTCTCCTATTCGCTGCGCCGGCTGGGGATACGCCACGCGCTCATTTCGGCCGACCCCTCGCCGGGAGGGATGTTCCGGCGCTGGCCGTTCTTCCAGCGCCTGCTGTCTTGGACCAAGCCGTATGCGCCGATCCCGCGCGGGACGCGGTACTACGAGCGCTACGACTGGAACAGTCTCGTCCCCGACGAGGATCGCTACCGCGCGCTGCAGCCGCGGCTGATGGATGGCACGTCGTACTTTCCGGCCCGCGCCGAGATGGAGATGAGCCTCGCGACCTTCGCGCGCGAGACCGGGATCGAGGCGCGCTACGGCTGCCGGTGGGAGTCGACCTCTCGCGAGGCCGATCGCTTCGTGCTGCGCACCAGCGACGGCGAGTACCGCTGCCGCGTGGCGATCTTCGCCATCGGCATGGCCGAGCCGTGGAAGCCGGACATCCCCGGGCTCGATGCCGTCCCCCACTACGCCGACACGCGCGCCGCCGACACGTACACCGACAAGCGCATCTTCATCATCGGCAAAGAGGTCTCCGCGTTCGAGCTGGCCAACGGCTTCCTCCCCTGGGCGCGCCAGATCGTCCTGGCATCGCCCCGTCCGGCGCAGCTCTCGGTGATGACGAACTCGCTGGTGGGGGTTCGCGCGCGATACGTCCAGCCGTATGAGGACCACGTCCTCGGCGGCGGCGTTTTGCTGCTCAACGCCACGATCGACGAAGTCCTGCGCAGCGGGAGCGGCTATCGCGTCCGCATCACCCGCAGCGACGGGGGCGGCCCGCTGGTCTTCGAGGTCGACGATGTGATCGCCACGACCGGCTTCTCCACGCCGCTGCTGGACCTGCGATCGCTCGGCGTGTCGACCTTCGGCCGCAACGGCATCCCGGCGCTGTCTCCGTTCTTCGAGAGCATCGGCGCACCGGACGTTTATTTCGCCGGCACCGTGACCCAGGGCGCCCCCGGTTTGAAGAAGCACGGCCTGCCAAGCAGCTCCGGCGGCGTGGGCGGCCATCGCTACAACGGACGCATCCTGGCGCGGCATGTCGCGCAGAAGTACTTCGCCGTCGATCCGGAGCGGCCGAAGCTCGAGCGCGAGGGCGTGCTGTCCTTTCTATTGGCGGAGGCGGCGCACGCACCGGAGCTGTGGCTCCAGAAGTCGTACCTCGTCCGGGTCGTGCTCGTCGACCCGGCCCGGGGCATCCTCGACGACGGCATCCTTCCGCTGCAGCACTTCGTCGACAGCGGCGGGCCGGACGCGGTCGCCGTCGCGGTCGAGGCCAACCCGAAGGGCGAGAACTATCCGGCGATCTACGTGCGAAACGCGAATGCCATCAGCGAGCACCTGCTGCCGTCGAATCCGCTGCTCGACTTCGAGACCGCCGAGCACCGCGCGCAGCTCACGGCCGCGCTCGCGCCGCTGTTGGGCTAGACCGCGGCGCGCGTCGGCTCCGGCCTGCTGACCTGCCTTTCGGGATCGCGGATGCCCGCGGCGTTCACGATCGCGCCGGCGGCGAACAGACCGGCGCCGATCAGCATCGCCAGATGGAACGCATCGGTCGAGGCGTCACGTTCGGCCGCGATCAGTTGCGGGTCGGTCTTGCCGCGCTGGACGTTGAGCGGGGAGATCGAGAGCCGTACCTGCTCGTCGTTCAGATCCAGGCTCGGCAGGCGCGAGCAGCAGGTCATCGCCTTCGCCCTCGGACACCCTGGCCTCGGGCCGCGGCGCATCGCCGCGCAGCTCGCGCTGCCGAGCTGGGGCGGCGAGCGCATCAGCGCGAACGCGGTGTACAAGACGCTGCGGCGCCACGGCATCGGCACCCGTCGTCGCCGCCTCGCCCTCGTCGCCGGATACGCGGCGCCGTCCGAGCCGGAGCGTCCGCTGCCGCCGGCGTGGCACATCCGCGCCAGCCGCGTCGGCGAGGTGGTCCAGTTCGACTGCTTCCACGTCGGGCGGCTGCAGGCCACGAAGGGAAAGGAATGGCAGTACACCGCGACCGATGTCGTGTCCGGGTACTTGTGGGCCGATCTGGCGGTGAGCGAGCGGATGAATCCCCAGGGCCGACACGACTCGGCGCTCGTCCGCCGGGTCGCCGCGGAGCTCGCCGCCGCCGGTTGGCGACTAGAGCGCGTCACCACTGATCGCGGCAATGAATTCATCGGCCAGGCCTTCCGCGGTGCCGTACGCGCGGTCGGCGCGCACCAGCGCATCATCGCCGCGGGGCGTCCGCAATCGAATGGCTGCGTCGAACGAGTGCAGCGCACGATCCTGGAGGAGTGCTGGCGTCCGTCGTTCGCGCGGGCGATCGTGCCGACCTTCTTCGGGCTCCGTGACGACCTCTCCCGCTACGTGCGCTACTTCAACTTCGAGCGCGCCCACTTGGGCCGACACACGAAAGGCCGAGCTCCCGCGGAACTGGTATACGGAGCGCGAAAGATGGCCCCGAGATGAGCCGCACGCGTCGGCACATCTTGGAGGCCGTTCAGGCTAGACCGCGGCGCGCGTCGGCTCTGGCCTGCTGACCTGCCTCTCGGGATCGCGGATGCCCGCGGCGTTCACGATCGCGCCGGCGGCGAACAGACCGGCGCCGATCAGCATCGCCAGATGGAACGCATCGGTCGAGGCGTCACGTTCGGCCGCGATCAGTTGCGGGTCGGTCTTGCCGCGCTGGACGTTGAGCGGGGAGATCGAGAGCCGTACCTGCTCGTCGTTCAGATCCAGGCTCGGCACGTAGAAGCTCGCCGTCACGGCCACGAAGATCAGCGCGCCCGCCAGCGGCGAGCCCACGCGTGAGATGGCGTTATTGATCGCCGAAGCGATGCCGGAGTTGTGGGGCGGCACGCTCGTCATGAGCGCCGTGGTGAGCGGCGCGACCATGATCGAAAGCCCGAAGCCGAACAGCAGCGACGCCGGCAGGAAGTCGATGAAGTAGCTCGCGGGCGGCGCCCAGGTCGTGGCATTGTTCGGCGCGAAGAGCCAGGGCGTCGTCGTCGAGGGAATGCGCGCGTACCACAGCACCGCGATCGTCATGATCGCGGGACCGATCGCCATGAAACGCCGCGGTCCGTGGCGTGCCGCAAGCGCGCCGAAGCGCGAGCTCAGGAACACCAGGAACAACCCCGAGGGTATGAATCCGAATCCGGCACCGGCAGCGGTGAAGCCGATCGTGCCCTGGATGAACAGGGTCAGGAAATTACCGACGACATACAGCGCGCCGTAGATCAGGAAGGTCGAGATGTTCGTCACCGTGAAATTTCGCGAGCGGAAGAGCTCGGGCGGGATCAACGGGTTGCGGCGTTTCGTCATGAGGAATGGCAGCGAGACCGTCGAGACGCCTCCGACAACCAGGAGGGCGAAGCCGAATGGATCGCGCCACAAGCGCTGCTGCTCGTAGATCGTGCCGAAGGAGAGTCCGCCGACGGCGAGCGCGACGACCGCCGCGCCCAGAAAGTCGAGGCTGCGACTGGCGGTCTCGTCGCGGCTCTCGCGGACGAACCTCGCCGTGGCCCACAAGGCCACGATCGAGATCGGGACGTTGATCAGGAAGGCCACGCGCCACGACAGCGTGTCGACGAGGACGCCGCCGACGAACGGGGCGAGGATCGTCGTCGCTGCCGACGCTCCGGCCCACAACCCGAACGCGCGGCCCTGGGCCTCGCCGGTGAAGGTCACGGTCAGCAGCGCCAGCGATCCCGGAACCAGGAGCGCCCCCGCGGTCCCCTGCAGCACGCGGAAGAGCACGAGCAGCTCGAGGTTCGGTGCGAGCCCGCACAGCACGCTGGTCACGAGGAAGCCGGCCAGTCCGACGGTGAACATGCGCTTGCGTCCGTAGAGGTCGTTCAGTGCGCCGGCCAGGATCAGCAGGGCCGACAGCGTCACGAGGTAGCCGTTCACCACATAGGACTGCCCCTCGAGGACGCCGAAGGTCTGGCTCGGCAGCTCGACGCCGATCTTCGGCAGCGCGACGTTCACGACAGTCGAGTCGAGGAAGACGATCCCCGAGCCGAGGATCGCGGCCACGAGCGTCCAGCGCTCGGTGCGGTTCACGACGGACCGCACCACGCGAGCTCGTGCGGCGACGATCCTGGATAGACCAGCTCGCCGGCCTCGATGGCGGCCTCCAGCCGATTCGCCGGCGGCGCCAACGGGCAGACCCACTGCGGGTCGTAGTGACATGAGGGGTGATAGGCGAAGTTGAAGTCGAGCACCAGCCGGTCGGCCTCGCTCCCGAGATCCGCGCCCTTGGCCGTATCGAGCAGATATCGACCGCCGCCGTACGTGCTGCTGCCGGAGGTCGCGTCGCGGAACGGCAGGAAAATGCCGCCACCGTAGGCGTCGAGCCAGAACACCTCGAGCGCGCCGATGGGCAAGTCCACGGCGCCAAAGCGCACGAACGGGATCACGCCGCCGGTGCTGGTCGGCACGTCGTACCGCTCTTCGGGCAGCGGCCGCACCGCGACGTTGAAGGCGAACGCGCGATCGTACTCGTGATACGCCAGCCCACGGAAACGGGCACGCTCGCGATCCGGCAACGCCGACTGCGGATGTGTGCCGAAGAGCACATCGCGCTCGGCGCGCCAGCGCGCGTGCGCACGCCGCGGGTCCCGCTCGCGAAGCGCGCGCACCTCGGCGTACAGCTCGGACACGCGGCGGCGGTAGTCCAGCAACTCGAGGTGGGATCGGCCGGCGGTGACGGGGTCCATCAGCGCAGCTTAGTGGCGGCGGAGGCGAACAGTCCGCCGAGCTCTCGCGCCGTCGTCGGAAAGGCGTGAATTGTCTGGGCCAGCGTGTCGATGGGCGTGCGCAGTTTCAGCGCCAGGACCGCGACATGGATCGCCTCGCTCGCGCCAGCGCCGGCGATGAACGCTCCGAGCAGGGTCTTCGCGGATCGGTCGACGACGATCGACGCGTGGCCCAGATCGGCCTCCACGATGTAGCCCTTGGTGGAGGTGGCGAAGTCGGTGGTCTCCTCAAACGCGTCGAGCCCCTTGTCGCGCGCTTGATCCAATCGCACTCCGACCGCGGCCGTCTCCGGTTCGGTGTAGACGGCGCGGGGAACCGCGGACAAGTCGACACGAACGTCTTCCCCCAGCGCGACGCGGACCGCCATCTCGCCCTCGTAGTGCCCCAGATGCGTGGACAGCTCGCGATCCATCACGTCGCCGATGACGTACGTGCCGTCCGCGATGCGGAGATGCTCGTCCGGCTGAAGCGCGTCTGCGCCGTCGTAGGCGACGCCGATAGTGTCGAGACCGAGGCCGGCCAGCGCGCTCGCCGAGGTCCGACCCACCGATAGCTGCAGCACCTCCGCCGACACGCTCGAGCCGTCGGAGAGCTCCACGAGATGCTCGCCCGCGGTCCCGCCGCGCGGATGGACACGTACCGCGCGAACGTTCTGGCGCACATCGACGCCGTCGCGCCGCAGCGCCTCGGCGATCGTGGCCGAGCTCTTGGGGTGGTCGGTCGGATTGACCATGCGCGGCGCGAGGATCGTCGTGCGCACGCCGTAGCGCGACAGGTACTGCGCGATCTCCACTCCCGACGGTCCAGCGCCGAAGATGACGACGCTACGCGGCAGCTCCCGCAGCGCGGTCGCCTCGACGTTGGTCCAATACCCGGCCGCGCTCATGCCCTCGATCTCCGGCACCTTGCCCACCGAGCCGACGGCGATCACGACGTTGTTCGCCTCCACGGCGCGGACCTGTCGCTCGCGACGGACTTCGACGCGATGGGGACCGGCGAGGCGTGCCACGCCCCGGATCGTGGTCGCTCCGGCAGATTCGAGTCGCTTGACGTGGCTGCTGTCGTCGGGGTAGTCGCGGTCGATGCGATTGATCATGTAGTCCCGTCGCGCCGAGGCTTTCGGCCACGGGTAGTCGCCGCCATGCGCGCGCACCTCGGCGCAGTGAAGCAGCGTCTTCGAGGGCATGCAGGCCCAGTACGCGCAGGAACCGCCGAACAGATCGCGCTCGATGATGGCGACGCTCGCGCCGCGGCCGCGGGCGTAGTGCGCGGCGGCCTCGCCGGCCGCGCCGGCGCCGATGATGACGAAATCGAACCGCTGCGCGCTCACATCGCGAACGACCGGTACCACACGCCCCGGCCGCGAGACGCCACGAACACATCCAGGCGGTCCGCGGTCCACACGCAGCTCACCGCGTCACCGTGCGGCGCCTCCGTCACGACTTCCCATTGCACCCACTCGGTCCCGTTCCACCAGCGATGCAGCAGCGCGCCGTCGCCGCCGAACGCGAACACGTCGATCCGGTTCGCGTCATGAGCGGCCGCGGCCGGCTCGCCGGCGAAACCGCTGCCGAGGGACTCCCACTCGTGCCACCGCGCGCCGTCCCAGTACCGATCACGAAGCTCGCCGTCCTCGTGGACGGCGAAGATCTCGACCTCTTCGGTCCCCCACGACGCGACGGCGGCGCCGGATCTGACGGCGCCGCCGAGTGCGACCCACTGCGCTATTTGATCAGACCTTGCTTCTTGAGCCAGGCCTTGGCGACGTCCTTCGGATCCGTCTTGTCGACGCCCACCTGCTTGTTCATCGTCGTCAGCTCCACGGTGGTGAGCTTCGGTGCGATCGAGTTGATGAGCTTCTTGAAGTCGTCGCCGCCCTTGCTGAGCAGATCGTTGCGCACTACGGGCGCGATGTTGTCGGACAGCTGCAAGTGCTTGTCGTCATCCAGCAACACGAAATTCTTGACGGCGATGATCGCGTCAGAGGTGAAGAGCACTCCCACGTCGACCTGCCCGCCCTCGACCGCAGCGACCGTGATCGGACCGCCTGAATCGAGGGGCTTGAAGGCCTTGAAGGTGATGCCATAGGTGTTCTTCAGTCCGAGCGCGCAGAACTGACGCGTCGGACACTCCGGCGGGCCTCCCAGCACGAGCTGACCGCCGACCGGGGCGACGTCGGAGAGCTTGGTGAGCTTGTACTTGTCGGCCGTCGCCTTCGTCACGACGAAGCCGTTCTGATCCACCGCAGGCGCGTAGTCGAGCACCGTCAAGCTCTTCGAGTCGAGCTCCTTCTGCAGCAAGGTCGCGGTCTGCTTCGGGTCCGTGGAGCCCGCGACGTCTTTGTTCACGAATGACAGCACCGTCGCCAGATAATCGGCTTCCATGTCGATCTGCCCGCTGGTGAGTCCAGGGAACACGATCTCGCGCGGGCCAAGATTGAACTTGCGGTCGACCGTGTAGCCGTTGGCTTCGAGGATCTGGGCGTAGAGCTCGCCAAGGATCAGTTGCTCGCTGAAGTTGGTAGATCCGATCTTGACCGTGGGCTTCGATCCACCGATTCCAGCGGTCCCGCAGGCACTGGCAACAATTGCAACGACCACGACTGCGAGCGCGAGACGAAGTACGCGATTCATAAAGGCTCCCCCTCCGCCGGACTTAGCTCGAGGCGACACGGGCTACAACGCCGACCCGGGGTGTCGTATGCCCGGCGATACGGCGGCTTTCTCGAACGCGGCGAGACTAGCTTCCACCACGATGGCGAGGGCCGCGACAAGCAGCGCTCCGGCAAACAAGCGGTCGTACTCCTGGAGTGCGAATCCGTCGACGATGTAGCGGCCAAGCCCGCCGCTCGCAACGATGGCACCGAGCGTCGCCGTCGCGACGACGTTCACGGCCGCGGTGCGAACGCCGGCGATCACCAGCGGCAGGGCTAGCGGAAGCTCGATCGCGCGCAGGATGTCCGACTCGCCGAGACCCATGCCGCGCGCGGCCTCGACCACGTCCCGATCGACGTTCCGCACCGCGACGTAGGCGTTGGTGAGGATCGGTGGGACCGCCAGCGGAATCAACGCGAGCACCGTGGGCCAGAAGCCGAGGCCCAGACCAAGCGGAAGAACAACGATGAGCGCGAGCGCGAGCAGCGCCAGCGACGGCAACGCACGGCCGACGTTCGCGACGCTCACGGCGACGAACCCCAAGCGCCCGGTGTGGCCGAGAATGAGACCGATCGGGAGCGCCAGCGCGATTGCGACGAGCACAGCGAATCCCGACATCTCCACATGCTCGAGAATGCGGGTCTGGATCGCGTCACTCCCCTGATAGTGGGATGGGTCGATGAACCAGCGGAGCGCGTCGAGGAGAAGCCTCATCCTGCGCCGACCCACGGCGTCAGTCGCTGTTGCAGGAGGACGAGCATCGCATCCGCGACGATCGCGAGCGATACCGACAACACCGCGCCGGCAATGATCTCGGTGCTGAAGAACGTCAGCATGCCGCTGAGGATGAGCGCGCCGAATCCTCCCTGGCCGATGAGCGCCGTGACGGTGACGAGACCGATCGTCGTGACGGTCGCGATGCGAATGCCTGCGACGATCACCGCGAGCGCCAGCGGCAGCTCGATGCGCCAGAGCAACTGACGAGCGGTGTAGCCCATGCCGATGGCGGCCTCGTGCACATCGGGTGAAACGCCGCGGATCCCGCTGACGATGTTCCGGATGAGGATGAGCAGTGTGTAGCTGACGAGTCCGATCTCGGCCGTGAGGACCGTGAACCCGGTGTAGGGGACGAGCAACGCGAACAGCGCCAAGCTCGGGATGGTGTAGAGCGTCCCGGTTATCGACGTGACCGGCCCCTCGAGCCGTCGATAGCGCAGCACCAGCAGTGAGAGCGCGAAGGCGATGATGAATCCCACGGTCACACCGATGAGCGTGAGCTCGATGTGCTGGAGGCCGCGCTCGACGAAAACACCCCCATGGCTCGCGATCCAGTCCCAGCGGATCAGCGGCTCGCCGGCTGTCACGCGTCGCTCCGGATCATGTGTCCGATCTGGCGGAGGGTGAGCGCGCCGCGGAAACGGCCGTCCTCGTACACGAGGCCGAGCTCGGACTCGCTGGTCAGCAGCCGCGCCAGGGCGTCACGCAGGCTCATCGAGGGCTCGAGGCGGGGCGCCTTCGGCTCGACCCGCGCCGGATCCACGTCGGTCTCGAGCTCTGTGCCGCCGACGGTCAGCAACGCGAGCCGTTTGAGGCCGCGGTCCGATCCGACGAACTGGGCCACGAACTCGTTCGCCGGATGCGCCAGGAGCTCGGCCGGCGGCGAGAACTGCACCAGCCTGCCACCGCGCATCACCGCGACGCGGTCGCCGAGTCTGATGGCTTCGTCGATGTCGTGCGTCACGAACAGCACGGTCGTGCCCTGACTACGCTGGATCTGCAGGAACTCCTGCTGCAAGCGGTCGCGCACGATCGGATCCACGGCGCCGAACGGCTCGTCCATCAGCATCACCGGCGGTTCGGCCGCGAGCGCTCGAGCAACGCCGACGCGCTGCCGTTCGCCACCGGAGAGCTGCGCCGGATAGCGCTTGGCGTAGCGGCGCGGGTCGAGCCCGACGAGCGTCAGCAGCTCGGTCACGCGAGCGTCGATGCGTTCGCCGGACCACCGCAAGAGCCGCGGCACGGTGGCCACGTTCTCGGCGATGGTCTGGTGCGGGAACAGACCGACCTGCTGGATCACGTAGCCGATCCGCCGGCGCAGGGTCGTGGGTTCCTCTGCCAGCACGTTCGTGCCGTCGATGAGGATCTGGCCCTCGCTCGGTTCCACGAGTCGATTGACCATCTTCAGCGACGTGGTCTTGCCCGAGCCGCTCGGCCCGACGAGGACGCAGATCTTCCCCGCCGGCACGGTGAACGAGAGCCGGTCGACCGCGACCTGGTCGCTGTAGCGCTTGGAGACCTCGCGGAACTCGACGCTCGCGCCGCGCTGCGTGGCCATTGTTCGGAGCGTAGCGGCGCGTCGCGGCCGAGACGCGAGAACGCGCTCCGGATCAGGCAGTCGGTCTCAAGGTCCGGATGGACACGGGCACGCTGACGCCCTTCAAGGTGATCTCGCCGCGCTCGCCTGGAAGGTCCACGCTCGCGGCGTCATAGGCGGCCTCGCTGCAGACAAGCTCGCCTGTGCCCGCGACGCCCGCGAGCCGCGCCGCGATGGTGACGTGCTCGCCGAGAGCCGTGAGCTCGAGCATGCCTTCGGCGCCTCCGACCGTGCCGACGAACGCCGTCCCGGTGTGCACGCCGACGCCGACGGGGATCCACGGCTTGCCCTCGACGTGTCCGGTCGCACGCAGCAGCGCCAGGCCGGTCTCGATCGCGCGCCGCTGATGCTGACGGCCGGCGAAACCGGGGACGAAGTAGCCCACGACCTGATCGCCCATGAAACGATCGACGATCGCGCCGCCTTCGATGAGGGTCTCGACGCCGGTGCGGTAGAAGCGATCCAGCGCCCCGTGGAGTCCGGTCGCGCCGAGACGCTCGGCCATCGGCGTCGATCCGCGAACGTCGGCGAAGAGCGCGGTCATGTCCACCTCCGCGCCGACCTTCTTGTTCAGGACGGCGTTGACGCAGAAAGAGCAATACCGCGGGTTCCGCGGGAAGGGTCGTTTCCCGATCAGCCCGAGCATCGCCGCGAACGGGCCCTTGAACGGCGTGGCGCACAGCTGGCATCGCGGTGGACTCGGCAGCGCCGCGAAGAAGGCGCGGCCGGCTCGCTGCGCGGGGTTGGTCCCGAGGAGCGCCGCCTGCCAGCGCTCGTTGTCACTCGGCCGTCTCACTCCTGCTCTCGCCGCGAACAGCGTAGTCGGGTCGTCAGGAGCAGCGAAGGAGACCGCTAGCCTGCTTCGCGCGAAGCACGCGAAGCGCGGCGTCGTCGACGCGAGCCTGAAACGCCGCGTCGCTGCCGGCTCGAGCGACGATCGCATCGGCCATCGCGATCGCCGGAGCGACGGTCTTGGAGATGACGAGGTCCCCGCCCGCGCTCAGGAAATCGATCGCGCGCTGGCCGGGCGGGATCGTGGCCACCGCGGCGGTCGCGCCAAGGTCGTCGGACACGATCGCGCCGGTGAACCCGAGCCGGTCGCGGAGGAGCTGTCGCATCACCGTCGAAGAGAACGCGGCCAGATGCTGGGCGTCGATCCGGGTGTAGGTCGCGAGCGCGACCATGACAAAGGGCACACCGGCCGCGATCGCGTCGCGGAACGGCGCGAGGTACGCATCATCGATCGTGGTCGACTCATCGACCACTGCGGCAGTGAAATCGGTGTTGCCCTTGACGCGCCCGAGCCCGGGGAAGTGCTTTGCCGTCGTGGTGATGCCGGCGGCGGCCATGCCCCGCAGGAACGCCATGCCGTGCGTCGAGACGGTCGTGGGATCGTGGCCGTACCCGCGCTTCAGCACCCCGATCGGTTCGTTCTGCGCATCGGTCCCGGGCGGGACGACGTCGAGCACCGGCGCGAAATTGAGGTTCACGCCGGCCGCCGCGAGCTCTCGTCCCCACTGCGTCGCGCGCTGCTGCAGCGTGTCCGGGGCGAGTGTGCCCTGATCCACCGCGGTCGGGATCGCAGAAAAGCCCGGCCCCTTCAGCGGCTGGATGATGCCGCCCTCTTGATTCGCGGCAACGTAGAAGCGGACGTTCGCGGTCGTGTCCGCGCCGACCAGACTTTGGACCGCATCCGCGACGGCGCGGATCCCGGACACGCCGGCAGAGCTCTGCTCGACGAACCACACCGAGCCGAGGTGACGCGTGCGGATGGCATCGACCTCGGCCGCGCCGAGCTGGTCGTTCGCGAGGCCGAGCAGGAACAGCTGGCCCACGCGCTGCGGCTGGCTCATGGAGGCGAGCACCCGCTCCGGACACGCGGCGGTCGCGGTGGGCGTGGGCGAAGGCGTGCCGGTCACGGCGGCCGTCGGCGCTGCGGTCTGGGACGGGGTGAGTGTCGGTGTCGCGCTCGCCTGCGGTGCGCAGGCTCCGGCGGCGAGACCGACCGCCAGCGCGAGCGCGGTAGGTCGCCGGAATGGAGTCAACATCGCTCGTTTCGAGGATACTGGTGGCAACGATGAGCACCGAGACGACGATCTGCGCGCACCTCATGTCGGCGAAGGAGCACAAAGCGAATACGCCGCAAGGTTGCGAGGAATGCCTCAAGACCGGCGACGAGTGGGTCCACCTGCGGCTCTGCCTCGAATGCGGACACGTCGGCTGCTGTGACAACTCCAAGAACCGACACGCGACCAAGCACTACCGCAAGACGTCGCATCCGGTGATCCGCTCGTTCGAGCCGGGTGAGGACTGGCGCTACTGCTATCCCGACGACCTCTTCGTCGAGCCCTGATCGATCGCCACGCGGACGATGGATAAAAGGCTCAGGTGAGCGGCTCGCGGCCCTCGAGCACCGCGTCCACGATCCCGTAGCGCACCGCTCCCGCCGCATCGAGCGCACGGCCGGCATGCAGGTCGTGTTCGACCTCCTCGACGTGCCGGCCGCAATCCTCGGCCAGCGCGCGCGCGAAGCGGAACGTCAACGCTTCGAGCTCGCGAGCCCACTCGGTTAGCTCGGCCACTCGCGCGTCGCCGCGCTCGACACGCCCGAGCTCGAGGCGCACGCGCGCGCCCACGGACATGAAGCGGCGGCCGCGCGAACCGCCCGAGAGTGCGAGCGCTGCCACGCCACCGGCCTCGCCAAAACAGACCGTCGAGACCGGAGCGGCGCAGCGCCGCATGACGTCGTGCAGCCCTAGTCCGGCAGTGAGCTCCCCGCCCGCGGCGTTCACGACGACGCGTATCTCCGCCTGCGGGTCCTGTCCGTCCAGCAGCAGGAGTTGCGCGATCGCGGCGTTCGCCGCCATCCCGTCGATGCGCCGATCGAGCAGCACCAGACGCCGCCGGAGCAATCCCGCGCGGACGTCCTCGCCCATCGCCGCCGCGCTAGATGAACAGGGGCGCGAGCACGAGCGTGATCGTCGACAGGAGCTTCACCAGCACGTGCAGGCTCGGGCCGGCCGTGTCCTTGAACGGATCGCCGACGGTGTCGCCGACGACAGCGGCCGCATGAGCCGGTGTGCCCTTGCCGATGACGTTGCCCTTCTCGTCGCGGAGGTTTCCGGCCTCGATGAACTTCTTGGCGTTGTCCCACGCGCCGCCGCCGTTGTTGAGGACGGTGGCGAGAAGGACGCCGGCCATCGTGCCGACCATGAGCATCGCGGCCTCGGCTTCGGCCTTCAGCAGCAGGCCGACGACGATCGGCGCGCCGACGGCGAGGACGCCCGGGGCGATCATGTTGCGTAAGGCGGAGCTGGTGGTGATGTCGACGACCCGCGCGTAGTTCGGCCGCGACGTGCCGGCCAGGATGCCCGGATCCGCGCGGAACTGGCTGCGGACCTCCTCGATGATCGCGGCGCCGGCGCGGCCGACGGCACGGATCGCGAGCGAGCTGAACAGATAGACGAGCATCGCGCCGAGGAAGCCGCCGATGAACACATCGACCTTGGCGAGGTCGACGACGTGGAAGTCGGTGCCGCGTAGCTGCGTGACGCGGTCGAGATAGGCGCTGAACAGCAGGAACGCGGCGAGCATCGCCGATCCGACCGCGTAGCCCTTGGTGAGCGCTTTCGTCGTATTGCCCACCGCGTCCAGCGCGTCGGTGATGTGCCGCGCCTTCTCCTCGGCGCCGGCCATCTGCGCGATGCCGCCGGCGTTGTCAGTGATCGGGCCGAACGTGTCCATGGCCAGCACGAACGCCGCCGTCATGAGCATGCCCATGGTGGCGACCGCGGTGCCGTAGATGCCCCCGTGCGGCAGGCCTGTGGCGTTGCTCCACGCGGTGCCGAACCCGAACGCGGAGAACAGCGCGATTGCGATCGCGATCGCGGAGGGCGCCGTCGTCTCGAACCCGACGCCGACGCCGGAGATGATCGTGGTGGCCGGGCCGGTCTTCGCCGCCTGCGCGATCTCCTGCACCGGACGCCACCCGCCCGCGGTGTAGTAGATCGTGATCCCGACGAAGGCCAGGCTGACGAGGATGCCGACGACGCCGGCGGCGAAGAAGTAGATGCCGCCGCCCTGTTCGTTGAGCATCGCCTGCGTCACGAACCACATGAACGCGATGCATAGCGCCGCCGCGATGCCGTAGCCGCGGATGAGCGCAGCCATCGGGTCGCCACCCTCGCGGCCGCGCACCAGGAAGATGCCGATGACTGACGCGAACAGCCCGAAGGCTCGGACGATGAGGGGGAACAGGATCCAGGCTTCGTTTTTCGTGGCCAGGTAGATCGCCACGCCGAGGATCATCGCGCCGATGTTCTCCGCCGCGGTCGACTCGAAGAGGTCGGCGCCGCGGCCGGCGCAGTCGCCGACGTTGTCGCCGACTAGGTCGGCGATGACCGCAGCGTTGCGCGGATCGTCCTCGGGGATGCCGGCCTCGATCTTGCCGACGAGGTCCGCACCGAGATCGGCGGCCTTGGTGTAGATGCCGCCGCCGAGCTGCGCGAACAGGGCCACGAACGAAGCGCCGAAACCGAAGCCGACGATCGTGAACGGCGCTTCGTCAGGGCGCGTCAGGCCGCCATAGGCAACGAACATCACGAAGACACCGATGAGCGACAGGCTCACCACGAGGATGCCGGAGACCGCGCCGCCACGGAGCGAGATCCGGATCGCGTCCGCCAGAGAGGTCTGCGCGGCCGCGGCCGTGCGGAGATTTGACTTCACCGCGACGAACATCCCGATGATGCCGGAGAGCATCGACGCGATCGCGCCGACGAGGAACGCCAAGCCGGTCTTGACCGCGAGCTCGAGCGGCGAAACGCCAGTCGGCGCAGTCTCAAACTTGAAGATAACGAGTGCGATGACCACCGAGGCGACGAGCGCAAGCGCAGCGATGGTGCGGTACTGCCGATTGATGAAAGCGATGGCCGCCTCATAGATCGCGCCCGCGACCTCCTGCATCTTGACCGTGCCCTGCGGCGAGCGAAGGACGTCCCAGGCAAAGTACCCGGCGACGACGACGCCAAGAAGGCCGGAGAGCGGGACGACGAGCGTGAGATTCACGTAAACCCCCAAAGATCAGAACAGACAAAAACGACCGCGGGCCGATCGAGTGAGAGCGCCCGCGGACTTGCGAGAATAGCCGACCCCGCCGAATTTGACAGAGAAGACGTCCATCAGAAATTCGGCGGGGGAGCCGACCCCGGCGAATTTGACAGAAAAGAGTGCCGAGGTTTAGGCGCGCCGGCGCAGACGCGCGGGCAAGATCTTCATCTCGTCGCGGTATTTCGCCACCGTGCGGCGCGCGAGGATGATCCCTTCGTCGCGCAGCCGTTCGACGATCTCGCGGTCCGACAGTGGGCGACGCTGCTCTTCACCGTCGATCAGGTTCTTGATCACATCCTTCACCCCGAGTGACGCGGTGAAGAACATCGAGAACGCAACGACCTCCCGATTCGGCAACATCACGAACTTGCCGGCTGTCGCACGGCTGACAGTCGACTCGTGCATCCCGATGCGCTCGCCGACTTCGGCGCGGGTCAGGGGACGGAGATGCTGGATGCCGCTGTCCAGGAACTCGCGCTGGCACTCCACGATCGTCTCGGTGATGCGCTTGATCGTGCGCCGGCGCTGGTTGATGTTGTCGATGAAGAACTTGGCACGGGTGACGTACTCGCGGATGTGCTGGCGCTCCTTGTCGCCGAGCTGCAGGCCTTCGCCGTTCGCGGCGCTGCGCAGCGCCTGCATCTTTCCGACGAGCTCCCGGTACAGCGGGTTCACGCGCAGCGTGTAGCGGCGCGACTCGATGACCTCGACCTCGTAATCGTCCTGCTCGTTCTTGCGGATGATCACGTCGGGCCGAAGCGCAGTCTCGCGCGCGCCGACGGCGCCCTCGGGACCCATCGCGAATCCGTGCGCCGGGTAGGGATTGAGGTTGTCCTTGATGAAGTCGAGGGCATCCTGCACGTCCTCGCGCGAGATCCGCAGCGCCGACGCGATCTCACCGAACTTGCGCTCCCCGAGCTCCTTGAAGTGGTCGGCGACGATGGCGCGCGCGTGGGGATGCGTCAGCCCCTCTTCCTCGGCGAGATGATCGAGCTGGAGCAGGAGACACTCGCGGGTGTCGCGGGCGCCGATGCCGACCGGCTCGACCGACTGCAATGCCGACAACGCGCGTTCGACGTCGCGCCGGTCGGCCCCGATGGAGCGCGCGATCTCGTCGACGCTCATCCGCAGGTAGCCGCTCTCGTCGAGATTGCCGACCAGATTCTCCGCGATCGCGTACAGCTGTCGCGGCAGGCTGGCGCGCAGATTCCACAACAGGTACTCGGCCAGGGTCGTCTCGGCCTCGGCACGGACGATCGGGTCGAGCTCGTCCTCGTCCTGGTCGCGCAGCATCAGACTGGACCCCTCGAGGGGCTCGAAGTCGGCGTCGTACGCGGTCGCGCCGGAGGCGGTCGGGCCGAAGCAGGTCAGACACACCGCGCCGGTGATCTGGTTCCCGCACAGCGGGCACACCGCACTCTCGGTCTGCTCCAGCGCGGGATTCTCTTGCAGCTCTTCGTTGATCAATTCCTGGAGCTCCATTGACGAGAGCTGCAGGATGTAGTTCGCCGCGATCTGCTTGGGTGTGACCTTTAGCTGCAGGCGTGGGAGCAGCTGCGGTCCGATCTCCATCACGTTCCTAACCTAACATCCCCTCTCCGTGATCTCGGATCCAGCTTTGCTGCTTGTCTCCTCGATCATCGGTCTCGCGATAGGCGCGACCGTCGCGCTGCTTCGTGCCGTGCTCCCTCGCTGGATCGATGTCGTGATCGTCGCGCTGTTCGCAATTGGGCCGCTGGCGCTGATCGGTCGTACGCCGCTCGGACACTCCACGGGGCAGACACTCTGGGAATGGTCCGCTGTCGGCGGGCCGACCGTGCAAGCTGCGTACCACGTAGACCCGCTTGCGGTCATCGCCGCAGGCGTGATCGCTGTCGCGACAGGTGTCGCGTTGCACTCCGCGGTGCGATTCGCGGCCGGACCGCTGGTGGCCGCGCTGCTGGCTGTGCTCGGGATCATTTTGGTTGCGCTCGTCGCGGTGACCGACGCCGTTGTGGCGGCCCTCATCGCTGGCACCGCCGCGACCGTGGCTGTGGCGGTGGGCCTGTTCGTCGCCCCGGCCGCCGCGGCGGCGAGACTGGCGGCGCTGCTCGCGCTCGGAGTCGAAGCCTTGATCGCCGCGGCGCTGCTTCTGGCGCGAGCCGGAGTGGCGTCCTTCGATCTGGAGGAGCTCGCGCCGAGCGCGGCGTCATCTGGCGTGGTCCTGGCGGTGATGCTCGCCGGCGCGCTGTTCGGCGGCCTGTATCCATTCGTGCCGTGGCGCTATGAGCGATCCGCTCCGGGTCCGGCGTCGTCGCTCTTCTCGGTGCGCGGCGCGGCGCTCTTTCCGACCGGCGTCGCAGCGACGGCGTTCGCCTTCCGCGTGATCGCCGCCAGCGGCCAGCGGCCCGATCAGCTGCGACTGCCGGACATGCCGATCGAATATCAGGCGCTCCTGGTGGCGATCGTGTTGATCCTCGCTGCGCTCGCCGTTCGGTCCGCCCCGCGACGAGCGATCAGAGGACGCGCGATCACCGGAGCGGTGTTCGTCGCGGCCGCGATCGCGCTGCCGCTGCTGAGCGTCGCGCACGTCATGGCGCTGCTGGCGCTACTCAGCGTGGTGTACGCGACGGTCGCGTCGACCGCGCTCGTCGGGGAATGGAGCGTCGCCCGATTTACCGTCCGGCTGGCAGTCTTGTGGGCCGCCCTGGCTTCGGGCGCGGCGCCTGCGCTCGCGGCCGCGCTGTTCGGACTCGTGGCCTCATCGCTCGCGCTCGCTCTCGAGTCGGCCGCTCTTGTCGGCGCTGCGCGCGGCGCCGTCGGGACGAGCGCGCGGCTGCTCCACGTGGTCGGGCCTTTTCTCGCCCTCGCCGGTGTGGCCTTTGCGCCCGATCCGTTCACCGGCGCGCTCGCCGGGGTCGTCCTCGGCTGGGCGGCACTGCTCGAGCTCGGGCACGCGGTGCGCGAGGCCGGCGCCGAACGCGATCTTCGCCTCGGCGAACGGGCCTTCGCCGCGCTCGTCGCCATTGCTGCCGTGTTCGTCACCGCGCTGCTCGCCGCCGTTCCCGCCACCGCGGCCGCGGTCGAGCAGCTCGGATCGCTTCCCGCGGAGGCGTCCGACCTCGTCCTCGCGGCGTTGTCGCTGGTCGCAGTCGGGCTCGCCATCGTCCTCGTCGCGCTGCCAGGGGTGCTGTCGATCCGTTTGAGCGACCGCACCTTGGCCGTGCTCGGCCGTGTCCTCGCGGCAAGCGATCCGGTTCCGGCCCTGTCGCTCGCGTACCGCGGCATCGAGGCCTGGTCCGAGCGCATCGGCGCCGGCTTCGCCGCCCTCGAGGATCGCGTCGGCGTGTGGCTCGCCACGGCGCTGATCGCGCTCGCGCTGATCTGGGCGGCGACTACTTGATCGCGGCGGGCGTCGTCGTCTTCGCCTCCTTATTCGTCCTGGCCACGCGTCAATTGAGACTCGCCGCGCTCGGGCTCGTCGCCGTATTTGTCGCGAGCAACGCGCTCGTGCTCGGCGAGACGCCGCGGGCGGAGATCACGCTCTCGGGCGCCGCGGCGCTGGCGGCCGCCGCGACGCTGTTCCTCGCCGCGGGTGAGGCGAGCTTCGGCGAGGAACCGGGATGGCGGGTCTGGCCGGCGATCGCGATCTCGGCCGTCGCGACAACGCTTGCCTACCGCGTCTATCTCTCGCCCGACGTCGACCCATATCTGCAGCTCTCGGCGTTCTGGTTGCTGGCGATCGGGCTCGGCATTCTCATCGCCGCGCGCGGACCGGTCCGTACCGTCATCGGATCGCTGCTGATGCTGACTGGAACGCTCGATGTGGTGCGGTTCGAGTCCGGACCACACCTCGCGACCTCCATCGCCTTCGCCTGGGTGGAAGTCGTGCTGACCCTGGTCGGCGCTTTCCTGATCACGCAGCAGCGTGCGTTCGAGGAACAGCAGTGACCGAGACGCTCTACCCCGTCGTCGTTCTGTTCGCGGCCGCGATCGTCGCGCTGGCGCTGCGCGACCGGCCGCGGTTCCTGCCAGCACTCTCGGTCATCGCGCTGGTGGTGGCATTTGGTCTGGTCGTCTCTCTGGGCGTGCCGCAGGAGGAGCGCGTCGCGGATGTGACGCTGCGATGGACCGGCATCTCGCGCTTGGTGGACGAGGCGCTGCTCGCGCTCCTGATCCTGGTCGCGCTTTATGTCGGACTGGTCGAGCCGCTCCCCGAATTCCATCCGGTGGCGCTCTTCGTCGCTGGAGCGACCCATCTCCTGTTAGTGATGTCGCAGGCCCTGCCGTTATTCGTCGTCCTCGTCGGCGCGCTCGTCGCGCCGGTGGTGGCGTTCGTGATCCGCCCCAGGGAGACGCGCTCGCTCGAGGCCGCGGTGCGCTACTTCGGTGCGGTCAGTATCGGTGCCTCGCTGGGGATCGCCGCGCTGGGTCTCGCCGGGCAGCAGCCCGCCGCGCCCGGCGAGGAGCGGCTCCCGCTCACGCTCTTGCTCGTCGTGTTGATCGCGACCTTCGCGCTGCTGCTCGGCGCCGTGCCGTTCCACGTCCACCTCGCGTCGCTCACGAGCGATGCGCCGATCTCGGCGCTGGCGCTGCTGTTCGGCGTGCTGCTCCCACTTACTTTCATCGCGTTCCCGATGCTGCTGATCCAGTCGCGCGTCCTTCCTGCCGTCGCATCGGTGGAGAAGGCGCAGCTCGCGCTCTCGGCGCTGGGGTCCGTGTCGGCGCTGGGCGGCGCACTGCTGGCGGTCGGCGCGCCCGATCTGCGACGCCTCGTCGCCTACACCGTGGTGTCGAACGTGGGCGCGGCGCTGGTCGGGCTCGCGACGTTCTCGGCGGCCGGATTGGTCGGCGCCATCGGCACGATGCTCGTCACCGGCGCAGCCGCCACGCAGCAGTTGCTCTCCGCCGGCGCGCTCGAGCGAGCCCGCCTGCCGCAGGATCAAGGCTGGTCGGCACGACGCGCTCCGCTCGCCGCGGTGGCGTTCATGCTGAGCTCCCTCGCGCTCATCGGCCTGCCGCCCATGGGCGGCTTCCCGCCGCGCTTCTTGCTGCAGGAGATCTCGTTCGCGGTCGCGGCTCCGCTCGGCGCCGCGCTGCTGCTCGCGAGCGTCGGCCTGCTGGTGGCGCATCTGCGCGCCGGACTCGGATTGTTCGGACAGGGAGTCGCGCGGAACGAGATCGAGCGTCGCCCCGTCGTCGGTGCGACCGGACTCGCGATCGTCGGCGCGCTCCTCTTCGTCGGCTTGTACCCCAACGCCTACCTGCCACCGATCGTCGACTTCGCGCGACAATTCCTTCTCGCGCTGCGACCGTTCTGATGAGGCCGCTCGATGTCTGAGCGCCCGTCTTTCCTCGCCGAGGAGCATGCCCAGGCGTTCGACGATCCGGCCGTCGCCCGCGCCTACCGCCTGCGCGCGCCCTATCCGCCCCGCGTCTTCGACGAGCTACTGAAGCTGTTAGGCACGAAACCGGGCTGGATCCTGGATCTGGGGTGCGGCACCGGACTTCTGGCGCGTCCGCTCATCCGCCACGTCGGCCGTGTCGACGCGGTCGACGCGTCGGCGGCGATGATCGAAGAGGCCCGCGTCCAGCCCGGTGGCCGCGATCGCGGGATCAGGTGGATCGTCGCCCGGGCCGAAGACGTGAAGCTGGCCGGACCCTACGGCTTGGCAGTCGCCGGCCAGAGCCTGCACTGGATGAATTGGGACATCGTGCTGCCGCGCGTGGCCAAAGCGCTCGCGCCGGGCGGGTTCCTCGCGCTGCTCGACCTCTGCGTGCTCTCGCCCTGGGAAGAGGAGATCAAAGAGGTGGTGGCCCGCTTCAGCCGGAATCCGTCCTTCGATCCAGCCTTCCGCCTGACCGACGAGCTGGCCAAACGTCGCCTGTGGTCCCAGGTCGGCGAGATCGCCATCGAACCCACCGCGCGGCGCCAGAAGGTCGACGACTTCATCGAGTCCTTCCATGCCCGAAGCTCGCTGACCAAGCGCCGCCTCGGCAAGGATGCGTTCGCGTTCGACGATGCGATGCGCGCGGTCGCCCGGCGTCACGGCGCGACCGAGGTCGAGCTGAAGGTGGAGGCCACGATCTCGTGGGGCACGCCCGGCAACGGCGCCACGCCGCGGCGCTAGAGGTGCGGGCGCGTGGTGATGGCGCCGAACGAGAGCGTGGCTTCCTCGGCGAGCACGCCCCCGATGCGCCGCGCCTCATCTTCGAGGGCGTCGCGATCGTCCGCGGTCAATCGCACAAAAGGCTGCACGCGGATGGCGACGCGGCCACGCGCGCGACGCTGCTCCCATACGCCGCTGACTTGTCCGTCGACGAGCAGCACCGGCATGGGGCCGACCAGCGATTCGCGGCCAGTACGCGCCCGCTTCGGCAGGATCCCGGTCGCGAGCGCCCGCCTCGCCGCGGGCGGCGGAATGAGCTCGTCGCGCGGATGTGATCCGACGACGTACGGGTCGAAGCGCGGGAGCAGCAGGACGCTGCGCCCCGGCATAGGGGCGCGTGTTCCCTCAGCGGCGAGTTGCAGCGCCAGGCTGCCTTCGACGTCGACCTCCTCCACTGTGTCGCCGAGTGATCGCGCCACTTCAAGTGCGTGCGGCGCCGGCATCGCGAACCACTGCGCGAACTGCGCGTGCGTCGCCGGCCCGTACGCCGCCAGGTAACGACGGAAGACCACCCGCAGCGCCTCCTCGCCGTCGATCGGCCGTTGTGGGCCGAGCCAGCGATCCGGCAGCTCAAAGGTGACGCGGGTTCCGTCGCTCGGACCAAAGCAGAGCGTGCCCGCCTGCGCGGCTGCGCCGATCGCGCTCATCCAGATCGGCCACTCGCCGCCGAAGGCCGAGACGTTGCGCTCGGCGACCCAGCCGCCGACGCGACGCGTGATCTCCGTCCCCAGCTCGTCACGTGTCAGCGGACGCTCGGCGCTCTCGAGTGCGGCGCCGGTCGCCGCGACCATGTCCTGCATCTGGCGCGGCGTCAGCCCAAGGTACTCGAGCCGGCGCGCGTCGTTCCGCCTGTCGTTGGCCTGGAACGCGGCCAGCCACAGGGCCAGCTCGTCGCTCGGCAGCAGGTGCACCGTGCCGCGCAGACCGTATGTCTTGACCAGGCGACGGCGCTCCCACAGCTCGGTCGCGAGCTCTTGCCTCGTGAGACCGCTGACGCGCAGGCCCAGCGACAGCTCCGCGCTCGACATCACCTGCGCGTGAATGCCGCAGACCGCTCGCACCACGTCGACGACCTGGTCGCGCGGCGCCGGCCGCCGCAGATAATGTCGCGCCAGGCGGCGCGCTCGGACCTGATCCCAGGTCAGTGGCATCGTCTCGCGTCTAGCTGGGCGGGCCTTCGTCGGTCAGCCAACGCTCGACGTCGCGCCGGTATGTCACGAGCTCCTCGTCCTTGAACCACAGAGGGATCTCGGTCCGCGCGGTCTCGAGGGCGTCGCTGGCGTGGACGAGGTTGCGCAGGCCGACCAGCGCGTAATCGCCGCGGATCGTCCCGGGCGTGGCCTCGTGCGGCCGCGTGGCGCCGACCATGGCGCGGATGACCGCGATGGCGTTCGGTCCCTCGAGGACGCAGGCGACGACGGGCGAAGCGCTGATCGTCTTGACCAGATCCTCGAAGAAGAACTTCCCTTTGTGCACCTCGTAGTGCCGCTGCGCCATGGCGCGATCGACGCTGACGATCTTGAGCCCGACGATGCGCAGGCCGCGCCGCTCGAACCGCGCCAGGAGCTCGCCGACGATGGCGCGTTGCACCGCGTCCGGCTTGAAGATCACCAGCGACCGCTCCATCTAGGCGATGGCGGCCGCGGCCGGGACCGGTTCGGTCATCGTCGCCAGCGCCGTCTGCGGTCCGACGACCGTGGTGTACGACAGCTCCGGGCGCAGGTAGGTCTGCGCCATGCGCTGGATGTCGTCGGCGGTGATGCTGTCGATGATCACCGCGATCTCCTCGACCGAACGGATGTGGCCCAGGAGCAGCTCCTGCCCCGCGATCCAGCGGCACACGCCGCCGGTGTCCTCCATGCGCAGCTCCAGACGGCCTTTGACGAAATCCTTCACGCGCATGAGCTCGGCATCACCCACCGGCTCGCGGATCAGACGATCAACCTCGCGAAGCGCGGCGCCATAGGCCTCGGCCGTGCGGTGCGGCGCCACGCCGGCGTAGATCCCGACCATTCCGGCGTCGGAGTAATTGGAGACGAAGGAGTGCACGTCATACGCCAGGGACAGCTTCTCCCGCAGCTCGAGGAAGAGCCGGCTGGACATACCCTCGCCCAGGACGGCGTTCAGCATGTCGAGCGCGTACCGGTCGGGATGCGAGTTCGAGATCCCGCGGTAGGCGATGACCACATGGGCCTGCTCGCCGCGCTTCGCGCGCATGCGACGGTGCAGCGGACCCGCCGGCGGCGCTTCGCGGAAGCGTTGCGGCGGACGCTTTGGCAGGTCTCCAAGCTGGGCCGCAACGGCTGTCTGCGCCTCGGCAACGTCGAGTGGACCCGCCAGCGAGACCACGATTCGCTGCGGCGAGTACAGCCGATCCATGTACGAACGCAGCGCCTCGGCGCCGATCTTCATCACCACGGCGGCGCGTCCCGCCGTTTCCCAGCCCAGCGGCGAGTTGGGGAACAGCAGCGCATCCATCATCACGTGCACGAGGTCTTGCGGCGCGTCGAGGTTCATGCGGATCTCCTCGAGGATGACCTGACGCTCGGCGACGACGTCGGACTCGCGCAGCATCGGATGGCGCAGCATGTCGGCGATCACGTCGAGCGCGACGAGGTAGTGGCGCGCCGGCACGCGTGCCCAGAAGCCGGTGACCTCTTTATCGGTGAAGGCGTTCAGCATCCCGCCCAGCGCCTCGACCGCCTGGCTGATCTCTGGCGCCGTCGGACGCTTCGCGCTGCCCTTGAACACGATGTGCTCGAGGAAATGGGAGATGCCCGCTTCGGCGCGGCGCTCGTAGCGCGAGCCGGCGCCGACCATGACGTTGACCGTCACCGAGCGGGCCTCGGGCATCGGCGCGACGAGCAGCCGAAGGCCGTTCGGGAGCACCGTGCGGGCGTAGTTCATCGGAGACCCCACGCTACCAGCGTCGACGGGCGCTCGCCTGCTCGCGTTCTCAACACGGAGACAGGCGGATCAGGCGGGTGCGCCTTCGAGATTGTCGGCCGCCTCGATCGCGGCGTACGTCACGACCAGGTCCGCTCCCGCCCGGCGGGACGCCATGGCGGTCTCGACAGCCAGTCGAGCCGGCTCGAGGCCGAGCTCCTCGACGGCGCGCTGCATCGCGTACTCGCCGGCGACGTGCGCTGCGATGATCGGGACCCGCACGCGCGAGCGGAGCGCTGCGACCACGTCGAGCGCAACGATGCCTGGCTTCACCGCGATCGCGTCAGCGCCTTCGCCAAGCTCGCGAGCCGCGACCGCGAGCGCGCCGTTGATGTCGCCGAGCGGCACCAACGGGACCGCGCGCTCATTCGAGTGCGGAATGCCCACCGCGGTGCGGTATGGCTGGTACAGGGCCGACTCGAACTTCACGACGCCCGAGACCTCAACGTCGCCGAGGGCCGCCGCTGCGAGCGCGTCGCGGATCGCGGCGACCGAGCCTGCCAGCGCGCCGCTCGGAATCAGCAGATCCGCGCCCGCGGCGGCGTGGGTCGTGGCGATCTCCCCCAGGCGCGCGTGCGTGGCCGCGACGTCGGGCGCTCCTTCGCTGAACAGCACGCACTGGCCGTGTCGCGTGTACGCGCAGACGCATACGTCGGTCGCGACGCCAAGATCCGGGACCGCGTCCTTGATGGCGCGGATCGCGCGCGGCACCAGCCAGTCGCTCTCTGCGGCGATGACCGCGGTCTCGTCCTTGCGATCCGGCGCGGCGAACAGCAGCACCCCGGCCAGGCCGGCGCGCGCCGCGGCACGCGCCTCGCGCACCGCTTCAGTCAGCGACAGGTAGTACTGGCCGAGCAGGGTCGGGATCGCACGTCGCTCCTCGTCGTCCGCGGAGAACAGGATGAGCGGCTGTAGCAGGCGACGCCGCGCGTCGCCGCGCAAAGCGTCGCGAAACACCGAACGCGTCTCGAGACGGCTCGCCTTTGTGCGCACCGCGTTCGTCATCGTCTCTAGTGTTCCACCGACCCCTTCGATTTCGTCTATTTCAGCTCATGCAACGTCGAAATCGAAGGGATCGCCGACCCCTTCCTCTCGTCCTATTTCAGCTCATGCAATGTCGAAATCGAAGGGGCCGCCGACGTCACGCCACGGCGTAGCGGGCTCCACCAATTCCAACGACCGAGGACGCGCATCGTCGCGGGGACGAGCAGGGCCCGGATGATCGTGGCGTCGAGGAGGATCGCCGTGGCCAGCGCCACGCCCAAGGCCTTGATGGTCACGATGTCGGCGCGCGCAAACGAGCCGACCACGACGACGAAGACGAGCGCCGCGCTGGTCACGACACGCCCGGTGCGCTCCAGTCCGCCGGCCACGGCGCCGGTGTTGTCGCGCAGCCGGTCCCAGAACTCCCGCATTCGCGTCAGCAGGAACACCTCGTAGTCCATCGAGACCCCGAAGAGCACACAGAAGATCAGGATCGGGAGCGTCGCCTCCAGATGGTCTCTCGGCACCACGCCGAGCTGGCGCGCCAGAACGCCGTCCTGGAACACGAGCGTCAGCACACCGTACGCCGCCAGTACCGAAGCGCCGTTCATGATCACGGCCTTGAGCGGCAGCACGACCGAATTCAGCGACAAGAACAGGATCACGAGCGTCGCCGTCACCACGCCGGCGATGACCAGCGGGAAGCGTCCGTACACCGTACTGACGAAGTCGAACTCCGCAGCGGTGATGCCGCCGACGAGTAGCTGCAAATCGTCCCGATCCACCGTGGCGTCACCGGCGCGGATCTCACGCACCAGATCACGCGTCGGATTGGTCAGTCCGGCGTTCGTGGGGCTGACGTCGATGGCGGCGGTGTTGTCGCCGATCCAGCGTTCGCGCGCGATCGCGACCAGCTGACTGGAATGGATCACCTGCAGTGCCGCAGCCGTCGGCTCTTTGGCGTAGAGCAACGCCAGCTGCTCCAGCGTCGCGCCCGGCAGGATGTTCGTCGCGCTCACCACTCTGGCGACCCGAGGATCGGCGGCCAGCGACCGGGTCAGCGCGTCGATCTTGCTCAGACCCGGCAACGAGCGCAGGTCGTCGCCGTGGGCGGCGATGAGGATGTCGTCGCCTTCATGGGTCCCGAAGTGGTCCTGGATGATCTGGAGTCCGACGCGCGAATCGACATCCGCCGGCAGTGCGTCGGCGCTGGGAAAGCCGAGCTGGATGTGCGTGGCCGGATACGCCAGCGCCACCACGATGACCGTGACCGAGACGATGAAGATGAACGGCCGGCGCATGACGTTCGTCGCGATCGCGTGCCACATCCCGCCGCGGGTGCGGATCCGCAGCACGCGGCCGAACTCGACGTGGCGACCGAGGATGCCCAGCACCGCCGGCAGCAGCGTGACCGACGCCAGGATGGCGAACGCGACCACGATCGCGCCGCCGACGCCGATGGACGTGATCCCGGGAAAAGAGAAGAACAGCAGTCCCGAGACGCCGGCGAGCACCGTGAGCCCGCTGAACAGCACGGCGCGGCCGGCCGTCGCCGAAGTGCGGGCGACGGCGTACGAGACCGGCAGCGTGCGCAGCTCCTCGCGGAACCGGGTGACGACGAGGAGGCAGTAGTCGATCGCGACGGCGAGCCCGAGCATCGTCGCGGTGTTCAGGACGTAGACCGACAGCGTCGTGTGCAGCGCCAGCAGGTACACCAGCGCGGTCGTGACCGCGACCGCTCCGGCCGCGACGAGCAGCGGCAACACCGCCGCAGCGAGCGACCCGAAAAAAACGATCAGCGCCACCAGGGCCAGGGGGAACGTAACGATCTCGGCGCTGCGCAGATCCTGCTCGCTCTGGATCTGAAAGTCGTAGTACACGGCGGCCGTGCCGGTGACCGAGGCGTGGCGGGTGCCGACGGCGCCGGCGATCTCACGGAAACGTGGCACGCGATCAGTGATCTGATCTGGATCTGCGGTCATCTCGACATTGATGCGGAACGCCCTGCCGTCGTCGGAGAGATACGGCGCGGCCGGCTGGCCATCGGCGGGCGCGATTCTGGACACGCCCTCAAGCGCCTTGAGCTTCGTCGCCGCATCAGCGAAGGCCTGGCGGATCTCCGGCGATGTGAGCCGATCGGGCTCGTCTTCGAACACGAGCGTGACGACGCCACGCGGCCAGCCGAGCTCGTCGCGAAGCGTCGCCAGTGCACGCGACGAATCGCTATGCGGATCGTCCCAGCCGCCCGCAGTCAGGAGCGAGGGCAGCGCCGGGCCGAAGGCCAGACCGGCGATGGCGACAAGCGTCCACACGGTGACGATGAGCCAGCGGAAACGGAACGCGAGCAGACCAAGACGAAAGAACACGAAATGTCCGCGACTGACTCTAGCGGGGCAGCGGTCTCGGTTCCGCGTGCGGCTGTGGCGCTTCCGCGCGCGAGGGAGTCGTCATCGGTAACTCGATCGTGAACGTCGAACCCATGCCCGGTCCCACGCTCTTGGCGCCGACGCGACCGCCGTGCGCCTCGACCAGGAGCCGCGTGACGTAAAGACCGAGCCCGACGCCGAGGACGCTCTCGGTCCTGGTATTGCGCACACGCCCGTACTTCTGGAACAGCACCTCACGGTCGTTGTGCGACAGGCCGACACCCGAATCGCGGACCTCGACACGACCGACGCCGTCATCCGCGGAGACGCGGGCGAACACGCCTGACGATTGCGGCGAATACTTCAGCGCGTTGCTCAGCAGGTGCTCGATGGCGAGCCGGAGCCGGTCGGCATCGGCGATCACCGGGATCGGCTCCGACGGCAGCACCAGCTGGACGCGCTCCGGATCGGTCGACTCGCGCGCGGCCTGCGCCACGATCTCACCGAGATCGACCTCGACGCGAGCGAGGTCGAACTTCCCTTGCTCGAAGCGCCCCACCGCGAGAACGTCCTCGGCGAAGCGGTTGAGCGTATGGGCCTGACGGCGAAGCGAGACGAGCGCCTTGTGCTGTTCGTCCTGCAGGCCGCTGGCCCGCAGCAGCGGCGGGATCTCCGCTTCGATGCTGGAGACCGACTTGCGCAGCTCGTGCGCGACGAAGGAGAGCGCTTCTTCGCGCTCGCGATCGAGCGTACGCAGCTTCACGCGCTCGCGCACCAGCTGGGTCGTGAGGATCGCCAGCGAGACGAAGATCGCCCCGCGCGTTGCCGCGTTCCACAGGTGGATCCAAAGCGGAACGCCGGCCCGTGCGATGAGCTCGGCCAGCATCCACAGCACCGCGCCGAGGACGGCCGTAAACAGGCCGAAACGCAGCCCGACGAACCACGCGGCCAGCGCGATCGGAATGAGGTAGAAGACCGAGGCGCTCAGGTCGGGTGGCGTCGAGACGTCGAAGAACCAGATGACGACCATCGCGGCAAGCGTCAGGACAGCGAGGGTCACCTTGGACATCGCGCGCAAGTCTAGGAATGGGTCCTCTTGCGACACGCCCCCCGGATGGGCGGGGCAGTCCTACATCTGATGCGCTATCCGGGGGACTTCCGCGAGACGTGCGGCCGCGGCGTCCAGCGTTTCCGGCTGCTTGCAGAACGTGAATCGGATCAGACCGCGCCCGAGCTCGGGACGAGAGAAGAACGCGGACCCGGGCACGCCGGCCACACCGACACGCTCGACCAGCCACCTGGCGAACACGACGTCGTCGTCGAATCCGAGATGCGACACGTCACATAGCAAGTAATAGGCGCCTTCGGGAAGGCGCGGCCGGAATCCACCAGCTTCGAGACCTCGATACAAGCGATCGCGACGCATGCGGTATTCCGCAGCGAGGCGCGTGTAGTAATCGGGTCCGAGACGCAGTCCGACGGCGCAGGCCTGCTGCAGCGGCGCGGGCGCTCCCACGGTCAGGAAGTCGTGGACCTTCCGGATCGCACCCGTGAGCTCGGGCGGCGCCACGATGGTCCCGACCCGCCAGCCGGTGACCGAAAATGTCTTGGAGAAGCCGGAGATCGTGATCGTGCGCTCGGCCATGTCGGTCAGCGTCGCGATCGGCACGTGTCGCCCCTGATACACGATGTGTTCGTAGATCTCGTCCGTCACGGCGATGACGTCGTGGCGCCGGCAGAGCGCAGCGATGGCCTCGAGCTCGTCGGGCGTGAAGACGCGGCCGGTCGGGTTGTTCGGCGTGTTCACGACGATGGCCTTGGTGCGCGGCGAGAATGCCGCGGCGAGCTGATCCCGATCGAACGTGAAATCCGGCGGCCGGAGTGGCACGAACACGGGGCGAGCGCCGCACAAGGTCGCGTCCGGCCCGTAGTTCTCGTAGAACGGTTCGAACACGATGACCTCGTCTTCCGGATCGACGATCGCCAAAAGGCTGGCGATCATCGCCTCCGTCGCGCCGCAGGTCACCGTGACCATCGTCTCGGGATCGACCGCCATCGCGTACCGGTCGCGGTAGGCGTCCGAGAGCGCCTCGCGCAGCTCGCGAGCGCCCCACGTGATCGCGTACTGATTCAGGTCCGCGCGGATGGCGGCGACGGCCGCTTCCTTGATCTCGTCGGGCGCCGCGAAGTCCGGGTAGCCCTGGGCCAGATTGATCGCGCCGTGCAGGCTCGCCAGCCGCGTCATCTCGCGGATCACGCTCTCGGTGAATCCGAGCGTCCGCTCCGCGACAAAACGCCGTCCGACGCGCATGACTGAACTTTAGAGGACACGCTGCGCGACGAAACGTGCCGACATGAAAGAAGGACATACAAGAGGAGGAGTCGGCCGAGCCGCAGGCCGCCGAGATGCGGGCCGCCGAGCGGTCGTGCTCTGGGCGACCATTTGCGCGACTGCGGCCGGGGAAAACGGCCTGTGCTCCGCGGCAAGAAGCGCCGCGGAGCGGGCGCACAGGGAGCCCCAGAGCGTGACCGCGCCAGGCGGCCCTCCTGACGCGACAGACCGGCGCGATGGTGAGCTCAGTATCCGAGCTGTTTGTCGACGATGTTGAGGAGTGGTTCTCCGCGCTGGAACCGCCGAAGGTTCTCGCCGAAGAGCGTCAGTGACCGCTCGCGCAGCCTGGGGGAGGAGTTGGAGCGGTGGGGCGTGACGATGACGTTGTCGAGATCCCACCACGGGCTGTCCGCTGGAAGCGGCTCGGCCCACCAGGCATCGATCGCCGCGCCGGCGATCCGGTGCTCCTGAAGGGCCTCGAGGAGCGCCCCTTCGTCGACGATCGGTCCGCGCGCGATGTTCACCAGCCAGGCCGTCGGTTTCATCGCTGCGATCACCTGGCGCGAGACGAGTCCGCGAGTCTGATCCGTGAGCGCCGCCGTGACCGCGAGATAGTCGGCTTCGCCACAGACCTCGGCCAGGCGGTCCGGCGTGACGAGTCGCTCGACGCTGTGATCCTGCCGCGCGCTGCGCCGGACGCCGATGACGCGCATGCCCAGTGCGCGCGCCAGGCGTGCGAGCTCGGTGCCGATGCTCCCCATCCCGACGATCACCAGCACGGCGTCCCGGAGCTCGACGTGTTGCGGCGTCGCGCCTTCGCGCCAGCGATGCGCGCGCTGATTGCCGAGATGATCGGGCAGGCGTTTCGCTGCGGCGAACATCATCGCCACCACGAACTCGGCGATCGGCACGTCGTATGAGCCGGTGTTGTTGGTGAGAACGACGTCGTGCTGGAACAGCTCTGGGATGAGCAGCGGATCGACCCCGGCGGAGATGGTGTGGAACCAGCGCAGCCGCGGCGCGGCGCGCAGGATCTGACGGAAGCGCTCCGGATTCGGCCCGCCGATGGCGGCCTCGACGCCGTCGAGCGGCGGAAGCTGCTGGTCGTCGCCGATCACGACGAAATCGACGTCGGGAAACCGCCGCACGAAGTCCTGCGGGTCGCCGCCGAAACGGGTCGCGATCGCGACCCTCATTGGTATGCCGGCAGCGCCGATCCCGAAAAGGCGTGCTCGAGCATCGCGCGCTGCGTCGGGCTCATGTCGTCGGGGACCTCGTCGGCAGTGGAGAAGCGCACCTCGGCCGTTTCCACCGATGTCGCGGCGTCGCCGCCGACGAGCCGAGCGCGGAACAGCAGCACGTAGTGCTGGTACGGCGCCGCGCTACCGAAGACGCGGGTGTCGAAGACGCCCAGGAGCCGTTCGATCTCGCCGCGAAAGCCCGTCTCCTCGTAGAGCTCGCGGATCGCATTGGCTGAGGGGGGTGAGCCGATCTCGGCGTAGCCGCCGGGAAGTCCCCAGCGACCGTTGTCGGCGCGCCGGATCAGCAGGATCCGACGGCGCTCGTCGAACGCGGCGACGGTACAGCCGGTCTTTGGCGTGACGACGCCCAGCTCCGCGAGGTACTCGGAGCTTTGTGGGATGCCGTCAGGGAAGGTCATCGCCGCCAGCTTCTCGGCGATGCCGAGCGTGCGCTCGAAACGATCGCGGTCGTACTCGTTGTTGACGAACTCGAGTCCGGTCTTCGCCATGCCCGCGAGCTCGAAGGCAAACGCGCGCAACGTCGCGAGCGAGTCCGCGGACATGACGCCTACTCTACCGACGTGTTCCTGTCGGGCACGCTACTCAACGCCGCGACCGTACTGATCGGCGGCCTGATCGGAACGCGTCTCGGCGCGAGACTGCCGGAGCGGCTGCGCGCGACCGTCGTCCGTGGCCTGGGACTGTTCACGATCGCGCTCGGGCTGCAGGGCGCGTTGCAAACGCGCAACGTCATCATCCTGCTGTTCGCGATCCTGCTCGGTGGCCTCGCGGGCTCGGCGCTGTCCCTCGACGCGCGCCTCCGAGGGATCGGCGACGCGTTGCAACGCCGTCTTGCGGCGAAGGGCGGACGGGTCAGCGAAGCATTCGTGACGACGAGCATCGTGTTCTGCGTCGGTCCACTGACGTTTCTGGGTGCGATCCAGAACGGCATTTCCGGCGACGCGCGGCTTCTGACGATCAAGAGCGTGCTCGATGGTTTCGCCGCGCTCGCGTTCGCCGCGTCGCTCGGTTGGGGCGTGCTGCTCTCGGTCATCACCATCCTCGTCTACCAGGGCGCCCTCGCCGCCGGGGCCTCGCTGTTCGCACGTGCGCTCACCGAATCGATGCTCGGCGAGATGAGCGCGGCGGGTGGTTTGCTCGTCATGGGCGTGGGGTTGCGCCTCCTCGAGATCAAGGACGTACAGGTCGCCGACTTCCTTCCGGCGATCTTCATCGCACCAGCGATCGTCGCTGCGCTCATCGCGCTCGGACTACCATTGACCCCGTGAAGATCCTGGATTTCCGCAGCGATACGGTCACGCTGCCGACGGACGAGATGCGTCGTGCGATGGCGGCTGCGGAGGTCGGTGACGACCAGTACGGCGAAGACCCGACCGTCAATCGACTGCAGGAGCTCTCCGCGGAGATCGTCGGCAAAGAAGCGGGACTCTTCGTCGCCAGCGGGATGATGGGCAATCTCTGCGGCGTGCTGTCGCAGACGGAGCGCGGCGACGAGATCATCCTCGGCGAGCTCGCCCATCTGTTCCAGAACGAGGTCGGCGGCTACGCCGTCTTCGGCGCGATCCATCCCCGCACGATCGCGCAGCGGCGGCCGTGCCCCGAGCTCGCCGACATCGCCGCCGCGATCCGACCGCGCGCCTACAACTTTCCACGCACGGCGCTGCTCTGTCTGGAGAACACGCACAACTGGCTCGGTGGCGCGGTCATCACGCCCGAGGAGACCAAAGCCGCGGCGGACCTCGCGCACACGCATGGGCTTAAGGTCCACCTCGACGGCGCGCGCATCTTCAACTCAGCCGTGGCGCAGGGCGTCGACGCGCGTGACCTGACGCGCCACGTCGACACGGTGCAGTTCTGCTACTCGAAGGGATTGGCCGCGCCGGTCGGGTCGATCATCTGCGGTCCGCGCGAGACCATCGAGCGCGCGAGGAAGATTCGCAAGATGCTCGGCGGCGCGATGCGGCAGGCCGGCGTCATCGCTGCCGCCGCGATCGTGGCAATCGACACCATGCGCGATCGTCTTGTCGAAGATCATGTCAATGCGCGACGCCTCGCCGACGGTCTCGCGGCGATCCGCGGCGTGTCGATCTATCCGACGCGCGTCGAGACCAACATCGTGGCTTTCGAGCTGGATCCGAGCGTGTCCGGCGAGCGGTTCCGTGACGCGTGCGCCGCGGACGGACTCCGTCTCTCGTCGTACGGCGGAAATTGGCGGCGCCTTCGGATGGTCACGCACTACGGGCTCGAACAACGCGACGTCGATTCCGCGCTCGAGATCATGTCCCGCGCCCTCGCAAACGTTCGGGGTCCGGTCGAGACACACGCCGATTGAATTAGCTCCGCTACCACATGCGCACGGTCCTGCCCAGCACGCCGACACCGTTCTGGTACCAATCTCCTACCGGGTGAGCACTAGTGCGAGGCTGCTGGCTCGCTCAGACTTTCGAGCGTGCCGATGCAGAAACGGCGGCTTCGCGCCCTTCGGGGAGATGCGGGCCAATCGATCGTGGAGTTCGCGCTGGCCTTGCCGATCCTCGTCTTTGGACTGATCGGCGGCGCTGATCTCGCGCGCGCGTTCGCCATCCAGCTGGCCGTGCAAAACGGTGCGCGTGCGGGAGCGGAGGCCGCGGCCATCATGCAGGCGCCGACGGGCGACATCGCGGCGGCGAAGGCGATCGACGAGATCAGCCGCACGCCGTATCTCCGGTCCGTCAACGCGACCGTCAACGTCGACTTCAAGCAGCAGGACGGAGTCACCGCGTGTGCGCTCGTGACGCCGACGGTGGCCACACCCTGTTTCGTGACGGTGCGCGTCCGCTACACCTTCCAGACGATCGTGCCGTGGCCGATCATCCCGAACACCGCGGACTTCGACCGCTCCACGACGATGCGCGCCATCGCGCCCCCGAACGACGGAGACACGAGCTGCGTGCGCAATCCGGGGACGGGCGTATGCAACTGAGCCGGATGCGTCTCTTCCGGCGCGAGGAGGACGCCCAAGGCATCGTCGAATTCGCGCTGGTCCTTCCTCTGATCATGCTGCTGGTCTTCGGCATCATCGACCTCGGGCGCGCAGTGTGGGAGGAGAACACGCTTGCGTATGCCGCCCGCGAGGGCACGCGCTACGCGATCGTGCACGGGTCCGGCTGTGAGTCGCCCTGCGTAGAGGCCTGGCCGGCCACCTACTCGACGAATACGTGCTCTACCGCCGGTACTGTCGGCGCCTGCGGGCCGATCTTCACGGCCGTGCGCAACGCCGCGATCGGCGTCCCGAACGTGACCGTCACTGTGACGTGGCGCGACGCGTACGGCGGCAACCCTTGTTACAACCGGAGTTGCCACGTCTCGGTCGACGCCACCGCACCGTTCGTACCGCTGCCGTCTCAGTACCTCATCGGCGGAGCGTTCCAGATAACCCTTCGCGGTGGATCGGAGTTGGTGATACAGCGATGAACAGCTTGTCGCGATTCCTTCGCAAGGAGCAGGAGGGTCAGGCCATCGTGCTGATCGCTCTCATCCTGCTCGTGCTCTTCATGTTCGTCGGTCTCGCCGTCGACGCCGGCCAGCTCTACTCGGCCCGGCGCACGATGCAGGAGGCGGCGGACTCCGCGGCATACGCGGGCGCGGTCGTCGTCTACCAGGGCGGAACGCATAGCGCAACCGGCTCGTGCGGCGCGACGTCGACGTCGACCACGACGCAGGGATACCTCGCGGCCGTCAACGACGCGACGAAGAATGGATTCACCGACGGCGTGGGCGGCGTCGTGCTCACGATCAACAACCCGCCGACAAGCGGTCCGTATTGCGGTGACGGGAGGTACTTCGAGGTCACCATCCTGGCCAATGTGGTGACCAGCCTCGTCCCGGCCGAATCCGGGCTCACGGCGGTGCGCGTGCGTGGCGTCGCGGGTGCGGAGCCGCTGAACAACGGGTACGCGATCATGGCCCTCGACCCGGGCGTCAACGGACCGCTGCCATCCGGCAGCGCCTTCTACGCCGACGACAACGCGTACATCAACCTGACCGGCGGCGGCATTCTGGTCAACGCGACCGGCGCCAACGCCGCCTACAGCAAACAATCCAGCTGCAGCAACTTCACCATTCAGAGCCCATACGGCGTGGACATCGCCGGCGGCAAGATCGGCAACTGGCCGTCCTGCCCGTGGCCGAACAACTTCACCGAGAACACGGCGCAGCCGCAGGTCACCGACCCCTTCAGCGGGACACCGCCTCCGTCCACGTCCGGTCTCCCCGTCTGCACGAGCTTGAACTCGCCGGGTTGCCGTGACGTCAACGGCTATCAGAATCCGGGCGTGTACAAGGTCTCGATCGGCGGCTCCGGCGGCACGACGATCACCTTGAACCCAGGCATCTACATCCTCGAGGATGGCATCAATGCCGGCGGGAACGCCGACGTCGTCAGTCGTGATGATCTGTCGTGCTCAGCCACGAGCACGTGCGGTGTCTTCTTCTACAACACGATGTCGAACTACGCGCAGCTCGGCTATCCCAATGGCGGATCGTGCGGTTCGATCAACCTCGCCGGGAATGCGACGAGCACCGTGAACGCGCTGAGCGGTCGTCCGGACACCGATCCGCTGCACATCTACAACAACTTCCTTGTGTATCAGGATCCGAACTGCACGGCGACGATGAGCATCGCCGGAAACGGCAGCTTCAGCGGAAGTGGCACGATCTACCTTCCGAGCGCGCAGTTCGTCTTCGACGGCAACAACGCCACGCTGACCGGTAGCCAACTCGTGGCGAAGGACGTCAACCTGCAGAGCGGCAACATCAGCATCGACTTCGACGGCAGCATCACCGCGCAACCGATATTGCCCCGATTGTCCGAATAACCAAGCGGTAGTGGGACTGGAAGTAGGCCGGAGCCAAAGGCTCCGGCCTCTTCATTAGAGGCTCCCGCGTCGTGACGCGCGCTGCAGATCCTCGGGCGTATTCAGGTTCTCGAACGCCGTGAGCTCCGGATCCACGGCACGGAGCTCGTGGGCGGAGACCTCGCGGACACGCACCTCGGAGAAGAACGAGATCACGCGCATCTCGCCTCGCGCGAGCGCGCGCTCCATCGCCGGCAGACAGCTGCGCCGGTAGACCGCGTGCATCGTCTCGAGCTCCTCCGCGACCCGCGGAATGGCGACGTCGTAGCCATCGATCACGCGTAGCAGCAGCTCGTAGACAGCGGGCGACGGCCACGGCATGTCACAGGCGGCGACGCAGACGAGCTCGCCCGTCGTCGCCGACACCGCCGTGGCGATGCCGCCGAACGCGCCCTTCTCGCCGTAGCGGTCAGGCACTACCGGAAGCCCGAGCGCGGCGAAACGCGGGTCGCTCGCGACGACCACGAGCTCGGTGGCGACGAGCGCGAGCGCGCTCGCGACCCGGCGCACCAGCGGCACGCCGTCACCGAGATCGAGCCAGGCCTTGTCTCGTCCCATCCGGCGACTCTTACCGCCGGCGAGGATCGCCGCCGAGACACTCATCGACACAGCGCCTCGCGCACGATGAGCGCCGCCATCTCCTCGGCGCCGTCCGGCGGGAAGACCTGGCGCGCCGTTCGCGGCGCGCAATCCGTGACCACCGCGAGGAGGTTCTCGCGCACGATCAACTCCGTGGACGGCGCCGCGCGCAACTCGACCTTCGGACGGGCCTCCTGCTTGTAGTCCTCGCAGACGATGAGGTCGACCTCAGGTCGCAAGTGCGCGGCGATGACATCCGCCAGGGAGGCCTCGCTCTCGGCGAGCTCCATCACCGCGAGCAGGCCGCCCCCGACGCCAAGCGGCTACGTCTTCGTTTCGGTCGTGGACTTCGCGGGTTTCTCTTCGTCCTTACCGGACGCGGAATCACGGAACTCGCGGACCCCGCGGCCGACTTGGCTCATCACATCCGGCAGCTTTCCGGCCCCGAACACGATCAGCACGATCGCCAGGATCAGGATGATCTCGGGAGCACCGAGGTTCGGCACTAGGCTCTCCTCTCTTTGGGACGAAGCGAGAAGCCCCGCCCACGATCGATTCTACGGCGCTACCCCTCCAGCGACCGCAGCAAACCAAGGAACAGCGGCACGACCACGAGCAGGAGCAGTGCGGGCAAGTAGGCACCCACGAGGACCAATGACAGAGCGCCGTCGACGCGAGACGCGGCCTCAAGCCGACGGGCGCGGGAGGCGAGGCGCGCGATTTCTCTGCGCTCGGCGAGCAGAGGCAGCATGGGCCGGCCCGAGCGGCGGGCCCCTCCCAGCTCGAGCGCGATCTCCGCGAGCGCGGACAGGCGTTCGCGCGCGGCGACATCCGCAAGCGCGTCGAACGGCGGTACGCCCAGGCGCGATCGCGCCACCGCTTCGCGTAGCGCGAAGCCAAGCGGGGTATCGGTTTCGGCCGAATGCGAGAGCGCTTGTTCGACCGTCATACCGGCGGCGCCCAGCGCAAGCACCCCTTCCAGCCACGGCAACAGCCCCGCCTCGCGCGACTCCTGTGCCGAGCGGGCACGGCGCCCGACCCACTCGCTCGGCGCCACGAACGCGGCGAAACCGAGCGGCGCGACGCAGATCGGCGGCAGCTGCAAGGCCAGGGCGATGACGAGGGCCAGCGCCGCCGCGCCGAGCTTCAGTACCGCCAGATCGGAGACCGCGATGTGATCCAGGCCCGCCAGATGCAGATCGCGGACTTCGACCGGACGCCAGTCGCGAAACAGCGGCAAGCGCCCCAGGTGCGCGCGCAGCCCGTCGCGAACGATGCCCCGCGCGAGGCGCACGCGCCATAACGACCGCGCCGCCGGCGACTGTCGCGCCACGAGCGCGGCGCCTAGCAGCGACACGCAGGCGGCGATCGAGGCCGACACGATCAGCGACACGCGCGCTCGACGATCCGCCGCGACAGGACCAGACCGGCGATCTCGAACAGCAAGCCGCCGGGGATGAACACGAACCGGCCGATCGGCGACCGCAGCTCTTCGCCGAGCGTCGGACTCATCGCGGCGAGATACAGGGCCAGACCGGGCACGATCGCCGCGAGCACCCAGACCTGGAAGCGCTGCCCCGCAGTGCGCGCGGCGAGGTCGCTCGCGAGCTCTCGCTCGAAACGCAGCGTAGACAGCTTGTCTTCGACGAACGCCGCGACGCGATCGGAAGGCAGGCGCGCCCGAGCGCAAAGCTCGAGCTCGGCCAGACACGCGTCGGCGACGTCACCGGCACCGGGCCGCGATGCCGCCAGCGCATCGGCAAGCGCGACGCCGAGTGCCTCGTTCGCGAGTGCTGATCGAAGTCGCGCCTCGAGATCGCCACGGGCGCGGTCCACCGCCAGGGCGAGCGCATCGCGCAAGGGCAGGCCGGCGCGCGATGCGGCGAGGATCGTCTCCAGCGTCGGCACCAGCGACGCCGCGGCGGCACGCCGCGCCTGCCGTTGCCGTCGCCGCGCCTGCAGCGCGAACAGCGGCGCGGCCGGCCGCGCGCCGCTCGGCGCGACGATCGCCAGCACGACGAGCGCGGTGCACGTGGCGATCGCGAGCACACCGATCACGTCGCGATCGCCTCACGGACGCGTTCGCGGACGGCGTCGATCTCGACCGGCATGCGCCGAAGCGCGCCGCCCTGGCGGCGGAACAGATCGACCGGCTCCTCGGCGACGATCGAGATCGCGGTCACTACGCGACGGCCCTGCTCGCGCCGCAGCGCGACGATAAGGTCGAAGGCGCGGCGCACGTGCCCGCGTGCGGCCGCAAACGGGATCGCCCCGTCCGCGCGCAGGAGCAACAGCTCCAGACGGGCGAGCGCCTCCGCCGCGTCGGCGCCGTGGAGCGTCGTCGCCGAGCCCGGATGACCGGTCGCGAGCGCCTCGAGCGCGGCGTAGGCCTCGCGCGGGGTGCGGATCTCGCCGACGATCAGCCGATCCGGTCGCATCCGCAGCGCGTTCTCGACGAGCTCCGCGACGCGGACGCCGGGATGGCTCTCTCGCGGTGGCACGCATTCGAGCCGCACCACGTGCGGGTGCCGCAGCGCCAGCTCAGCCGTGTCCTCGACGACGACGATGCGCTCGTCGCCGGGGATGAGCTCCGCCAGCGCGCGCAGGAGCGTGCTCTTCCCGGAACCGGTCGCGCCGACGAGCAGCAGGTTGAGTCGAGCCGTCATGGCCCGCGCCAGGAACGACGCGGCGGCGGCGTCGAGCGCGCCGCGCTCGACCCACGCCTCGAGCGGCAGCACGTCACGACGGACCTTGCGGATGCAAAGCGTGGGACCGCCGACCGGCGCGATGACCACGTTCGCGCGCGAACCGTCGGCCAGACGCGCGTCGAGATACGGGTGGTCGATGGTGAGCTCCCTGCCGACGGCGGCAGCGATACGGAATCCGAGATCGGCGAGCTCATTTGCGTCGACGAAGCGCGCCTCCACGCGTTCCAGCCGTCCGTGCCGCTCCACGAACACGTCGGCGGGACCGTTGACCAGGATGTCGGTCACGGCGGGGTCGTCCATGAACGGCTGCAGCGGGCCGTAACCGAAGAGCGAGGCGCAGAGCGCGTCGAGGAGACCGGCGTCGACGCGAGCGTGACGCGACGCGGCGATCCGCACCCGCTCGCGGGCCTCGGCTGTACGCGAGGCATCCTGTTGCAGCGCCAGGTGCTGGCGGGCACCGACGAGCTCGGCCCGGACGAGCGCCAGGAGCAGCGGGTCGACGTTCACGCCAGCCACGCCAGCAGCGCGTCCACCGCGCGAGCGGTCTCGGCTCGCACCCGGAACTCGTCCCGCGCGAGAAATGGATCTTCGGGTATCGAGCCCGCGAGCGAGAGGTCGAGCTCGCGCGCGATGGCCTCCGCCGCCTCGCGCGTCGATCGGTTCACGACGAGGCGCGCCGGTGGCGCGAGGCCCTCGAGCAGCGGCAGGGCGCGTGTCGCCGCGTGCACGTGCGCCGCGCGCGGCGTGGCCACGTAGAAGACGGCGTCGCAAGCACGGAGGATCGCGTCCGTTCGGTCCCGGAGGGTCCCCGTATCGAGCACCACCGCGGCGTCTCGCGACATCTGCCGAACGAAGCGGATCAGCGCCTCCCCCACCTCTGGCCCGGGATCCCGTTCCGCGCCGAAGATCGCGAAGGCGCTCCCCCACTTACGGCCGCGCACGCCTTCAACCGCGAGCGCATCGAGTAGCGTCGGCGTCCGCTCTCCCGCCAGAAGCGACAGGGTGGGCGCGACCAGGTCGAGATCGATGAGTCGCACGGTCGATCCGGCTCCGCCGGCTCGCTGTGCGGCCAGTGCGGCGACGGTGGTGGCGCCGGTACCGGCGACGAGCGAGCAGAAAGCGATGCGTTTGCCGGTCGCCAGCCGGCAGGCCCGCGCCGGAACCGGCTCCGGTGCCGAGACGGTTTCGGTGCGCTCGAACAACAGGTCCACCAACCATGATGCGGTCTCTCGCAGCTGCGTCGCAACCGGGCTCGGCTCGCGGCGCCCAAGCGGATCGCCCATCACGACCACCACGACTGCAGTGCGGCGAGCGAACGCCACACGCCGGCGCGCGGCTCTCCGATGCCGCGCCAGGCCAAGAGCGCCCCGCGGCGCAACCGAGCCGCGTGAACCGAGGCGAAGACGCGCGCCGCGTCGTCCGCCGGGGCCAGCGCGAAGGCTCCCGCGGCGGCCACGCCGTCCTCGCCGTCCAATAACAGCGCCGCGACGCGCGCCAAACGTCGCGCGCGCCTGCGGAAGGGCGGCCGTAGCGGCCGATCGAGCGCGCGGAGGATCGCGCGGAGCGCATCCGGAGCAGGCACCGGCGCGAGCGTGAGGGTCAGATCGCCGGCGGGCGGAATGCGGTCCACCGCGACGCGGCCGATGCAGCGCCGGGTGCCGGTCACCTCGAGGACGCCGTGTCCGAGCGCACGGGCGTCGGGCCACGACGCCTGGGGTCGCGGCTCGAGTCCGGCGCGAAGCCACAGCCGCCGCGCGGCTCGGGCATCGTCATCGCTCGCGATCACGGCCACGCCAGCGCCCGACCGCTCGATCCGCAGCGGAGCGCGACAGGCCACGATCGCGAGCCGTACCGCGACGGGATCGGCGCGGTCCGCTTCGAACCGGATCACCGCGTGCGGAAAAGGACGAACGTGCTGGTGGCGATGCGCTCCGCGATCAGAACGTCGTCGTCCGCGGGCACCGCGACGATGACGCTACCGAGCCGCGCGTTGGCCAGCGTGGCGCTGCTCTGTCGCGACCCCGGCTCGACGAACGGCCCGCCACTCTCGCTGCGTACGTCGAGCACGAGCAGGCCGGTTGCGAATCGTTCCGGCCCGCGATCCGGCGGCGCGCGGCCCGCTACCGGGACCACGACCACGTCGACCCGAACGCCCGGCACGATCGCGCCGCCAAGCGCGAACCCCGGGGACACCGGGAGCGCGACGGCACGCCATCCCGCGGCCGGACGCAGACCGGAGCGGAATCCGGGCGGCGCCTCGAACGACGCACGCAGCAGCAGCTGTCCCGCCTCGAGATGCCCATGCACCACCTGGCCCACGGCCGCCTCACGGTCGACGATCGCATCGGCCGGAACGGAATCGGCGGGCACCTCCATCGTTCCGAGATCGCTGTCATCAAGGACGGATTCGGCTTCGATCGGCCGCGCCGCAACGACGAGCGGCACACGACGCGCGTCGAGCCAGTAGCTCGCGCCCGCGATCACGCCGGCGATCAGCGCGAAGACGAGCAGCGCCCGGCGGCCGATCAATCGACGATCGCCGGAGAGCGCACGCCGACGCGGACGGTTCCCTCGCGTTCCACCGGTGATCCGCCGAAGGACGGCGCGACACGTACGCGAAGGGTCAGCACCCAGGTCTCGCCCGGAGGCGCGAGTCGAAGCCACTGACCCTGAAGCGGCGCCGTGGCGTCGTGCCAGCCGGCGGTGTTCGTGGCGTCGTTCACGCCGCCGACGAACGACCACGCCAGGAGCGTCGCGGCGCCGCGCATGTTGACGCGAAGCGCGTACGCGGCGCCGCGCGCGACCTCGATGCTGTCGAGCAGCGCCGGGCCACCGCTCGGGTCCACGCCGATTGTGATCGGACCGAGCGTCGGCGCAGGCGTTCGTGGTGCAGCGACCGGTGCTGGCGTCGTCGGCACCGGAACGAGACGCGTCGCCGTGGTCGGCGTGGGTGTTCGCGCGGGCTGTGGCGTCGCGGCGCGGCGTCGCGCCAGCTCGCTGTCGTCCTGGAAGAACACGATGCTCACCGGCTGGAATCGGGTGCCGTCGAAGACGAAGTTTTGGTAGTAGGTCCCGGCGACGAGAGTTCCGTCGGACAGTGAGGCTCTGCCGTTGAACGCCCGGCCGTCATAGGGGCTGCGGACGCCGGTCCCGACGTACGCCAGGACGCGCGCGTAGGTGTCGGTGATCCGGTGCTGCGTGGTTGTGGAGTAGGTCGTCAGGTCTCCGCTGCGCGTGACGACGTCGGCGACGTATACGTCCGTGACGCGGTAGACACCCGACGGCACGCGCGGCGGCGAAGCGGCCGGCGTCGCGGTCGCCCGCGGCGAACGGCTCGCGCCTCCGCCGTCCGAGACGACGGCGTCGGCCGGCGCCGCCGCGGACAGGACGATCGCGGACACGAGCAGCGCCCGCTTCATCGCGCCGTCGCCGTGGCGGTGACGTGCAGCGTGGTGCTGTCGCGCAGCGCGGCCAGCACCAGCAGCGGCGCACGAACGGGCGCGTCGAATGAGATGCGGATGCCGGCGCCATCGACGAGCGCGACCTCCGCCGAGCGGGCCAATGCGTCGGGCGTCGTTCCGGCGAGGCGCGTCGCCAGCGGCGCGAGCTCTTTGGCCAGGAGCTCGCGCGCCACCTCTGGCGCCGACGCCGCGAGGCGGTACCTGCCGTCGACCGCCAGCGCGACACGATCCTGCTCGTTCACGGCCGACGTCGCCGCCAGATCCGCGGCCGTGATCAGCCGCGCGCGCGTGACACGCAGCGCACCGAGCTCCACGACGAACGCGAGCAGGATCAGGAACATCGGCAGCAGCAGGGTCGCGTACAGCACCGCGATGCCGTCTTCGTCCCGCACGAAGGTCATCGGTTCACCTCGCCGCGAGCCACGAACTCGGAGCGCAGCGCGAGGTCCAAGGCGGGAATGAAGGGGATCGCGAGCCGGTGATGCGTCGTCACTCGGACCGTGAGTGGCTCGCGCCACCCGACGCGCGAGGGCGCGATCTCGACCTCCGCGCTCGCGGCATCGATGCCTGCGGCGCGCAACGACTCTCCCAGCAGCGCTCTCACCTCGACGGAGTCGCCGCCGACCTCTCCCGCGAAACGAGCCGTCTGCGCGGTCGCGGCGTCCTGTCCGATCCAGCGTTGCAACGCGTCGCCAAAGGAGACGATGCCGAAGAGCAACGGCGTGAGCATGGTCAACGCCAACACCGACTCGACCGCGGTGCTCCCACCTTCGTCGCGGATCAACGGATCCCCTGCAGCTGTGCCACGAGCGCTTGCAGCCGGCTCACCAGACCGTTGTTCCAAGACTGCACGCCGATGACAAGCGTTCCCAGGACGACCGCGGCGCCGACGATGTACTCGACCGTGGACATGCCGCCGTCGCCGGAGAGCATCTGATCACGCATCGCGCACCCCTTTCACACCCGCCGAAGTGCGCGAAGGGTGCGGCGCGCGTCGAGACGCGGCCTACGGGACTGTGGGCTGGTACCGCGGTACTAGAGGGACAGGCGGCCGGCGTCGTGGAAGATGCGGAGCTGATCGCGCCGGATGTACCCGCACACGGCGACGTTCGCCTGTTGCGCCAGCGACACCGCGAGCTCGGTTGGGCTCGTGCGTGATGCGGCGATCGCGACGCCAAGACGCGTGCACTTCACCAGCATCTCGCTGGAGATCCGTCCGCTGGTGAGGATGGCCTTGCCCGCGGTCGGGAGATCGCGCAGCAGCGCCTCGCCGGCGATGCGGTCGATGGTGTTGTGCCGCCCGATGTCCTCGACCACGAGCTCCAGGCCGTCTTCGCCGAAGAGACCCGCGCAGTGCGAGCCGCCGTGCTCGCGATAGCCCTCGGCGCCCTCGAGCAGCTCCTCCATCCACGCCATCAGCTGCTCCGGCCGCACGCGGATGCCCGAGCCGACCGGAACGACGTCGAGGGAGAAGGTCACGCCGCGGCCGCAGCCGGACGTGAGGATGCGTTTGCGCTCGTGCGGAACCGGCCGTGCGCTCATCGCCAGGCGCACGTCGACGACGGTCTCGTCGTCGCAGACCTTCATCAATGCCACGTCGTCGACCGTATGGATGATGTCCTCGACGCGAAGGAAGCCCAGCGCCAGCGCCATTACTCGGACCGGAGAGCACGCCACGGTGGCGAGCTCCGCGCCGTCGACGTTGATCGTGATCGCCCGTTCCGACGGAGGGGTCCGCTCCAGCAGCGTGATCTTGCCGTCGCGGTACAGCCGCGGCGGCCCCGGACGTTCGGTACGGTGGACCTGCTCCTCGACGGCCATGACGACGAGTCTAGGTCTAGCGCGCCGCCGCGATGCCCGCGCGAATCGTCGTCTCGTCCATCGGGCCGCCTAGCTCGACGTGTTTGACCAGACCGTCGGCGCCGATGAAGAAGGTGTTCGGCACGCCGATGAGGCTGTAGCGCCGCGAGGTCTGGCCGTTGGGATCGATGATCGGCGTCAGATTCCGCAGCTCCAGGCGATCGAAGAACGTCGCGACCTGATCCTGGTCCTCCTGCAGGTCCATCTCCAGGAACACGACGTTCGGTTCGGTCTGTGCCACCCGCTGTAGCGCCGGCATCTCGGCGCGACACGGTCCGCACCACGTCGCCCACCAGTTCACCACGACGACCCGGCCGCGGAGCTCGGCCAGTGTGTGTCGTGTGCGATCGGGCGCCTGCCATTCGAAGTTCGGTGCGGGCGCGCCTTCGCGGCCGGTCGACTTCCCGAGCGAATCGTCAGGAAGATTCGTGCGCACCAGCGCGATCTTGGTGGGGACCGGCTCTGGCGGCGCCGGCTGGAACGGGAGGGTGGCGCCGGACAGGACCCAGACCGACGCGGCGATGACCGCGGTCACGACGACGCCGGTCAGGAGCCGCGGCAGCTTCGCCGCGTCGACCTTGCCTTCAGCCAGACGCTGCTCGCGGTCGGCCTCGGCCGCCGTCACGGAAACGTCAGGCTGTAGAAGTTCAGGAGTCCGGCGACTTGGGTGAAGCGCCCGGATACGAGGAGCACGCCCATCGCGATCACGAGCGTACCACCCGTGATCTCGATCACCCGCGCGCGCCGCTGTAACGCGTGAAGCAGTCCGCGCGAGCGATCCAGCGCGAGCGCGGCGAGCAAGAACGGCAGGCCGAGACCGAGCGCATAGGCGAACAGCAATGTGCCCCCCGCCGCCAGGTTCGTGGTCGACAGCAGCAGCCCGAGGATCGCCGCGAGATAGGGCCCGACGCACGGCGTCCATCCCGCTCCGAACGACACGCCGACGCCGAATGATCGCCAGATCGATCCTGGCACGCCGCGAACGTCCGCCTGTCGGGTCATCGCCAGGAATGGCAGCGTGATCACCCCGGCCAGATGCATGCCGAGCACGATCAGCAGCACGCCGCCGGCGCGCTGGGCCCACAGGATCAGATCGCCCGCGGCAGCGGCGAAGATAGCGATCGCGATCCACAGCACGGTGAACACGGCGGAGAAGCCGAGCACGAACGCCGTCGCGTGCAACAGGGCGCGCGACCGCTCGACGCGTTCGCCGCGTACCGCCGCGCCGGTGAGGTCGGCGAGAAAGGCCGGGACCAGCGGCAACACGCACGGAGAAAGGAACGACAGCAAGCCCGCGCCGAACGCGATCGCGACGTTCACGCAACTAGTATCGCGAGCGTGCCAGAGATCTCTCTTAGGACGTGCCCCGAATCCGCGCCGGGGTGAGCTCCGTCGGCTACTGCACCACGAGATGCACCGGGTTGCCGCGGATGTTGACCTCCCAGGTCGTGATGTCCTGCGTGCCGGTGGCACCGACCGTGTACTCGATCTTCCACCAGCCCGGCTCTGTCTCTCCCGACGGCGTGGGCGCGTCGTAGGTCGCGGGAAGCTGGACGGTAAATGTGACCCACTGGTTGTTGTAGAAGGTCGTAGTGCTGTTCGAGGTCTGCAGCGAAGTCTGCGGCCCGCCACTAACGGGCGCCCCACCGGAGCTGCCCGTCGCGGTGAAGGTGAACGTTGCGTTCGCGTAACCGGTCGTCGTCGGCTGCTTGATCCGCAGCGTGGTGTTCGCCACGTCGCCCGGGTCGAAGAGTCTGATCTCGAGCGTCTTGCCGGCGTGCACGGCGTCCACCTGCGCGAGATAGAAGACTGCGGGGCTCGTCCCAAAATTCACGTACGCGCACATCCGGCTTTGGCCATAGACGCGCGCTCCGGTTCCAGCCATTGTGGTGATCCCAATACCGAAGTCGTTCACGGCGTTCTGTCCGGTGGTGCCGCTTCTCGTCGTGACCTGGAGACGGTACTCGCCGGGGCCCAGGCCAGACGTGAGCTGCCACCACGCGTTGTGATAGGGGCTGGACTGACAGTCGGCGGAGCTCGAACCCGTGTACCCGCTGCCGTAGTTCTGGTCGCCCTTGTAATTGGTGCCCTTGTCGACGTAGTCCATGCTGGAGAAGAGGCCACCGTCGCTCGCTATCAAGGTGTCGTCGGTCGTGGAATACGGAGTGCCATTCATGTCCCAGAGCTTGAATTCGGTGGTGACGTTGCGCGTGCTTCCGACACTGAACCAGAAGTCGCCGGTCCCGAGACGCTGGTAGGGGGCTGTCGTCCGGTGGCCGGTCGCGCAGAAGATGGGGTCGAAGATCCACACCGCACCCCCGGTCGCGTCGGCCGGTAACTCGATGAGGTACGAGTAGCCGTTCGGGTCGTATGCGGCGTTCAGCGTGGGGTTGCCGTTGTAGTACGGCGAGTAGGCGTCGCCGTTCGAAGTATCGGTACCTTTCGTTTCGACAGCACCCCAGAAGCCCTGCGGCGCCAGCGTCCCGCTCCCACTTGCCGAGACGACCTCGGGGCACGATCCCGGAGTGTCGGTGTTCCGACACATGCTCGCGATCCCGAAGTAGTCCTGCGGGCTGCCCATCGGGACCGGCAGGACGAACTCCGCACGGGCGCTGCGGATTCCTTGCATCGTCGAGATACCGAGCAGGCTCGCGAAATACGTCCGCACCGGACCCTGGATCGTCACGAGCATCATCTGCTTGTTGATTGGGTCTTGTTGTGGCGTGACGGTCACGCCCCCCGTGCCGCTCGTGTAGCCGTTTTTGGTCGCCTCGGCCCGCGCCGCGTTGAGCCCGCCGGCAAGGTTCCCCGGCAGGTAGACCACGCCCGCGAGTGCCGCCGCGTCCGCCGCGCCTTGCATACGAAGGAGGTTGAGCTCGAACCAACCGACGTCGATGGCGAGACCGACGACCCCGAGGAGCACGGTCAGGCAGAGCCCGACGATGACGATCGTCTGGCCGCCGTTCTCTCTAGCGAGTCGCATTGAGCGTCATGACGGTCGTCGCGCTGAGGTTGATGGCGGTGAACGGCATGAAATAACGGAGCGGCGTGCGGCTCCGGTACAGATAGCGCACGGTGATGCCGACGGAGTCGGCAGGAGTGACATTGTTGCGAACGCAGGCGGTCCAGGTGTTGCTCTGCTCGGCGAAGTCCAGCCGTTCTCCGCCGATCAGTGGGCCCGCATTGAGCGCGTACGTCCATTGGTTGACCGCGCCCGTGGTCTCTGCCCCGCTCAGGGTCGATTTATAGATGCGGATCTCGCTCACATCAGCGAGCGAGATTTGCGTACCAGACGCCGTGAGCACGCGCTCCACGGCGGCCACGACCGCGGGGTCGACGGTCGCTGCGTTGGGCGACTGACCGCTCCCGCAGCCAAGCGGTCCCCCGCCATTGGCGAGCGCGCCCGCGACGCGAGCGCCTTCACGAGCTGCGGCGGTCAGGACCATCGTATGGTTCAGCGCAGAGCCGAACTCGATAACGCCGAAGACAAGCAGCACCATCATCGGGAGCGCCAGAGCCAGTTCGATAATCGCCTGGCCGCCGTCCTCCTTGCGGTTCATAGCGTCGGCTCTATCCGTACGGCGGTGCTCCGCTGAAACGTGATCGCCCCGGCGATGTACCGCCCGAAGGATGTGACCCACTGGTGCGTGTACGTGATGCGAACGCCGACGGTGTCAACGGTCGTGTGTGTGCTGTCACAACCAGCCAGGACGTCGCAGCGTTCCGCCTCGGCGTAACGGTTCGTGGACAGCGTGTACGGAACGGTGCTCGAGGAACCGTCACTGTTCACGCACGTGGTCGAGCCGCCTCGGTCGTAAACGTTGGCATTCGATCCGACCTGATCCCCGTTCGGGTCGGACCAGTAGATCTCCACGCGAGAGACCCGGGCGGGCGTCGCCGGAGGAGTGAGGTTGCGCTCGATGGCCTGAAGCACCAGGCAATCGGTGCCGGCGCCCCGTCCGCCCTCGGCAGCGAGCAGCGCTGCCACTCGGCTCGCGTAGTTCAACGAACTCGATGCGCTGAGCACAAAGCCGAACTCGACGAGCCCAAAGAGCAGCAGCAGAAAAACGGGCAGCACCAGCGCGAATTCGATCAGCGCTTGCCCGCTCTCGGACGAGGTGGTGGTACCCCGCCGCACGATCATGCCGCAGTAAAGAATCGCCAATCATGCGCCGCTTCGCGCCCGTACTTCCGGCTAATCGTTAGTCAGCACGCTAAACCCCGGCCCGCAGGCGCGGGGCCCAACAAAATCAGGGTCTGTACGCAAACGGAACGTCACCCCACGCGAGCCTGCAAGCGCTAAACCCATGGCACGAACGCTGCAGCCGGGCGCCTGCAAGCGCGATCGGCGTTCGGCATGGCCCACCGTCGATCGTCCCAGCCCAGAAACACCGTGGAGGCCCGACATGAGACGCGCGATCCTCGCACTCGCTGCGACGGCGGTCCTGGCGATTGGAACCGCCTTGCCTGTGGCTGCGACCGGACTGACACAAGTCACATTGAACTGCGACGATGGGACGAGCATGACCACGATCGTCGACGCGGACACCCTCACCGGCCTGGTTGGCGGGTTGCAAGCGATGATCGACTACCCGGCAGGTCTCACCTGCACGCTCATCCAGGTGCCCCTGCTTTCCTCTGTTGGCGGCACGGCGCTGGCAGCCGCAGGCGATGAGTTCGTCGTCGGCGGAGGCCGGTGGTTGGCACCATGCTCAACCTTGGGCGAAGTCGGTCGTATCCCGGGCGCCTGGATGTCCTGGAGCGAGGCGCCGCTCGCTGACGGCCCCAGCTTCTTTGTGAACATCGCAGTGAATGGCCACGTCCGTCTAGCGGCCGACGGCAGCAGGTCGTATTTCGGAACCCTCAACGAAACGATCCCGGAAGGGCAGACCTCCTGTGGTAGCGGTGTGACCGTAGGCCCGCGCCATTTCACTTCGAAGTTCGACCTCAGCGGGTCGTGCGTGATGACGTTCGCGAAGACGGCTTTAACTCCCGCGATGGCGTTTACCATTTCGATCGTTACTCAGACATCAGCCGAATCATCAGGATTGCCGTTCCCTTTCGCTGGAAGTCCTCTCGGCCCTGGCAGTCAGGTTCCCTTCTCATTCATCGACAATGGCAATCCGGGCGACGCCAATTTCCCGGACAAACTGCAGGGTCCGCCCGCCGCTGACTTCGTCGCAGCCGATTGCAGCTCGGGGGATGCGCCCAACTTCCCGCTCGCCAACGGGAATATCACGGTGCACGCTCCGTAGCCGCCTTTGCGCTGTGAGCTCGCGGCAAGAGCGGCCGTCATCGGCCGCTCTTGTTTTCTTCTACCTCAGCGATTCAAGCGGAGCTCGGGAAGAGTGAGCCGCGCGTTACCACGCGCGCCGCCTTGCCGCGAGCGCACGGCATAGGAGCGACCCTGACCGTTAGCGCCGAGAGAAGCACGGCGATGAGGATGAGGTGGCGTCGAGCACTTGAGTTCCAACCTCCACGCGATCGTTGCGTTCGGTCTATGCGGGTCGCAGGGATCTGCGCTGGTCAGCTGATGGAGCCTGCCGCAGCGTAATCGGCCACGAACGCTAAGATTCGCAGTCGCGCGGTGACAACGGGCAGCGCATCGTTACGCCAGCGCCTGGTGCAGGTCCGCGATCAGGTCCTCCACGTCCTCGATTCCGACAGAGAGCCGGATGAGCCCGGGCGGTGGCGCGAGCGGTGTCCCCCGCACGCTCGCATGCGTCATCGCCAGCGGCAGCTCAACCAGCGATTCCACGCCGCCGAGCGATTCGGCCAGCGCGAAGAGCTTCGTCCGCGAGACCGCACGTTGCGCCGCCGGTTCACCCGCTTTGACCTCGAACGAGACCATCCCGCCCGGCGCCCGCATCTGCATCGCGGCGAGCTCGGCCTGCGGATGGGTCCGCAGTCCGGGGTAGTAGACGCGCGCAACACGCTTGTCCGCCTTCAGCCATTTGGCGATAGCAGTCGCGTTCCGCGCGTGGCGTTCCATCCGGACCGCCAGCGTCTTGGCGCCGCGGAGCACGAGCCACGCATCGAACGCGCCCGGCACGCCACCCGCGGCGTTCTGGATGAACGCGAGCCGTTCCCGCAGCTTCGGATCGTTGCCGGCAACCGCGCCGCCGACGACGTCGGAGTGACCGCCGATGTATTTCGTCGTGGAGTGCAGCACCAGGTCCGCGCCGAGCTCGAGCGGCCGCTGCAGGTACGGCGTGGCGAAGGTGTTGTCGACGATCGCGAGCGCTTTGGCCTCGTGCGCGATCCGCGCCACGCGTTTGACGTCGACGATCTTCAACAACGGGTTGGACGGCGTCTCGATCCACACCAGCTTGGTCTGCGGCGTGATGGCCCTGCGCACGTTTCGCGGCTCGGTCATGTCTACCGGCGTCAGGGAGATGCCGGCGCGATCGAAGACGCGTGCGAACAGGCGGTACGTACCGCCGTACACGTCGTCGGCGAGGACGACGTGATCGCCCGACGACAGCAGGTGCGCGACCGCGTCGCTGGCGGCCATCCCGGAGGCGAACGCGAGCGCCCAGGTCGCGCCCTCGAGAGACGCCAAGCACGTCTCGAGTGCCGCGCGGGTGGGGTTGCCGGTGCGGCTGTACTCGTAACCCTTGTGCTTGCCGACCGCCTCCTGTGCATACGTGCTGGTGGCGTAGATCGGGACGATCACCGCGCCGGTGGTGCGGTCCGGCTCCTGGCCGGCATGGATCGCGAGCGTTTCGAACGCGAGACGTTTGCCGCGGGGACGACGTGCGGACACGCGTGCGAGTCTACGAGCGTGTCACGGCCGACGTTCTCATCGAGCACCGGTTAGGGTCGGGCACATGCGAGATCTGCGTCGGGATCGCGATACTCGATCGCGATGAAGGCGTCAGCGCGCGCGGCGCTGGTGCGCCACGAACTCGAGCAGGTCCGCTTTGGTGATGACCGCGACCGGCGTCTCGTCGCGAGCCGCCAGCAGCGCCGGCGCGCCGCTGGAAAGCTCGGTGTACAGACGCTCCACGTCTTCGTTCGCCTGCACCACCGGGAACGGCGGCTCCATGACCTTCTCGACCTTTTCGTCGACGAGGGCGGGTTCGCGGAAGACGCGGTCGAGCATCGTGCGCTCCTGAACGCTGCCCACGATCTCGGCGACCGTGTGCGCTCGGCCGTCCGCGGTCACGGGGATCTGCGAGATCCCGTAGCGCTGCATCAGGTCGATCGCGGCGCGCACGCTCTCTCCCTTCGACACGACGACGAGCTCCGGCACACCGTGCTCGCGATCGCGGATGACGTCGCGGACGCGCGCCTGCACCGGGAATCGATCCAGGAACCCGTTCTGCCGCATCCACTCGTCGTTGTAGATCTTCGACAGGTACGACCGCCCGGAGTCCGGGATCAGCACGACCACGACCGCGCGATCGTCGAGCTCGCGGGCGACCTGCAACGCGGCGAACACAGCCGTGCCGGCGGAGCCGCCGGCGAGAAGCCCCTCTTCCCGCGTCAGCCGCCGCGCCGTCAGCAGCGAGTCGCGATCCGATACACGGACCCAGCGGTCGACCATCGCCGCGTCGAACGTACCGGGATAGAAGTCCTCGCCGATGCCCTCGACCTTGTACGGGTGGATGTCGCCGGTGTAGATCGATCCGTCGGGGTCCGCGCCGACGATGACGAGGCCGGGCTTCTGCTCCTTCAGAGGTATCGCCCGGCGCCGCTCACGGTGCCGCCGGTTCCGACGCCGCAGACGAAATGGGTGATGCGCCCCTCCGTCTGGTCCCAGATCTCCGGGCCGGTGGTGCGGTAGTGCGCCTCCGGGTTCATCGGGTTGTAGTACTGATTCGGCTGGAAGGCGTTCGGAATCTCCCGCGCCAGCCGCTCGGCGACCTTGTAATACGACTCCGGCGATTCGGGCGGCACCGCGGTCGGGCAGATCACGACCTCCGCGCCGTACGCGCGCAACAGATCTCGCTTCTCTTGGCTCATCTTGTCCGGCATGGTGCAGATCAGCCGGTAGCCCTTGATCGCCGCGGCCATGGCGAGACCGACGCCGGTGTTGCCGCTGGTCGGCTCGACGAGCGTCCCACCCGGCTTGAGCAGTCCGCGGCGCTCGGCGTCCTCGAGCATCGCCACGCCGATGCGATCCTTCACCGAATTCCCCGGGTTCGCGGTCTCGACCTTCGCCAGCAGCAGCGGCCGTACCTCGCGTCCGACGCGCGAGAGGTGAAGCATCGGCGTGTTGCCGATCAGCTCCAGGATGTCCTTCGCGTACCGCACGACGTGAGTCTATGAGGGGCGTTCGAAAAGCAGGTAGACGCCGACGGCGATGAGGATGAGCGGCACCAGATACGCCGGGGCCGCGGCCGGGATGAGCTCGGCACCAGTGATCGAGATTGTGATCGCCACCGCGGCGAGGATCGCGGCTGGCACGAGTGGCCAGCGGCGCTCCGGCGCCACGAGGAAGACCGCGAGCACTCCGGCGGCCAGGAGGGCGAAGAACACGAGCGCGCCGAGCTGTCCGCCGAGTCCGAGCAGCTCGGGAACGAAGAGTCCGAGACCGAAGCCGAGCAGCACGGCCGCCGGCACGAGATAGACGTACGGTCTGTTGCCGACCACGTACGCGCCGAGGAAAGCAAGACCGAGCACGACGAAGAGCACCGAGCCGGCATGCTCGTAGCCGAGCGCCAGCAGGAGATAGGTGATGCCGACGGCGATGAGAATGGAGCCGCCAAGCACACCCCGCGGCCGAGGGGCGGCGTCCACGGCGGGCTAGTTTAGGCGCACCTCGCCGGCGCGGACCTGAAACGCGCGCTCGTACGAGAACGGCTCCTCAGACGTCGCGGCGGCACGCGGGATCTTTGCGCCGGAGGCCAGCTCTTCCGGTTCGCCAGGCAAGGCCTCGCCGTATTTCAGCCCGCTGCCGGTGTTGAACACGACCACCTCGTCGTGTTCCTCCAGCCAGCCGCGCTGGCGCAGGCGATAGGCGGCGGCGACGGCAGCCGCGCCCTCGGGACACGCCAAAACGCCTTCGTCGGTGGCGATGAGCCCGATGGTGTCGCGGATCTCGTCGTCGTCGACCGCGATGGCCGTGCCGTTCGACTCGCGAAGCGCGCGCAGGACCAGAAAATCGCCGAGCGCCTTCGGCACGCGCAAGCCCGCGGCGATCGTGCGCGGCTCGAGCCAGGGCTCGGATTCGTCCTTGCCCTCAGCGAACGCCTTTACGATCGGCGCGCACCCCGTGCTCTGGACCGACACGAACCGCGGCAGCTTCGCCTCGATCCAGCCGATCGCCGCCAGCTCCTGGAACGCTTTCCACATGCCGATGAGACCGACCCCGCCGCCGGTCGGATAGACGATGACGTCCGGCACACGCCATCCGAGCTGCTCGGCCAGCTCGAAGCCCATGGTCTTCTTGCCCTCGATGCGATAAGGCTCCCGGAGCGTCGACGCGTCGTACCAGCCGTATTCGGCGACCGCCTCGCGCACGGCCGTTGCGGCATCCGCGATGGAGCCGTCGATCAGGAAGACGCGCGCGCCGTAGGTCGCGGTCTCGCGCCGGATGACCTCGGGCGTGTCCCGAGGCATGACCACGACGACGCCGATGCCGGCCCGTGCGCCGTACGCGGCCCACGCCGCTCCGGCGTTGCCCGCGGTCGGGAGCGCGAGGGCCGTGACCTCGAGCTCGCGAGCGCGCGACACGCCCACGGCCGCCCCGCGGGCCTTGAACGTGCCGGTCGGAAGCAGACCCTCGTCCTTGATGAAGAGCTTGTGCAGACCGACCTGCTCGCCTAGCGTCGGGGCCTCGATGAGCGGCGTCGCGCTCTCGCCGAGCGTGACGATGTCGTCGGGAGACTCGAGCGGCAGCAGCTCGCGATAGCGCCACAGCGTCGGCTGTCGCGCATAGAGGACGGCCTTCGGCACGGACCGCCGGATGCCCTCGAGGTCGTAACGCACCAGAAACGGACCGCCGCACTTGGGACAGACCTGCTGGATCCGCCTGGCATCGGCCCGTTCGCCGCATCTGGCGCATTCGAGGTGCGTGACGTGCGAGGTCAGACGACCCTCTCGATCTTCGCGCCGAGGCCGCGGAGCCGCTCGTCGAGGCGCTCATAGCCACGATCGATCTGCTCGATGTTGTTGATCACGCTCGTCCCCTTCGCCGCCAGGGCCGCGAGGAGCAGCGCCATGCCGGCGCGGATATCGGGGCTGCGAAGCTCGTCGGCGTACAGCTGCGCCGGCCCGACGACGACGGCGCGGTGCGGATCGCACAGCACGATCCGCGCGCCCATCTGCTTCAAGGCGTCGACGAAATAGAGCCGGCCTTCGAACATCCATTCATGGATCAGGACGATGCCCTCGGACTGCGTGGCCACGACGGTCGCGACCGAGGTCAGATCGGTCGGGAAGCCGGGCCAGGGCAGCGGTTTGATCTCGGGCACGGCCCCGCCGAGGTCGGGCTGGATGACGTAGTGATCCTGTTTGGGCACGCGCAGATCGGCGCCATGCGGTTCGGTCTTGACGCCAAGGCGCTCGAACACGAGGCGCGTCATCCGCAGGTGCTCCGGCACGGCATCTTTGATCGTGAGCTCGCTCTCGGTGATGGCGGCGAGCCCGATGAACGACCCCACCTCCATGTGATCGCTGGAGACGCGATGGGTGGTGCCGTGCAGCGCGCTCACGCCGTCGATCGCGAGTGTGTTCGTCCCGATGCCGTCGATCCGTGCGCCCATGGCCAGGAGACAGCGCGCCAGCTCCTGGACGTGGGGCTCGCTCGCGGCGTTGTGGATCACGGTTCGCCCCGGCGCGAGGACCGAGGACATCAGCGCGTTCTCGGTCGCGGTCACCGACGCCTCGTCCATGACGATGTCCGTCCCGGCGAGCCTCTCGGCGACGAGCCGGTACTCACGCGGCTCGGCGGACAGGTCCGCGCCGAGCGCCGCGAGCGCCAGAAAGTGCGTGTCGACGCGGCGCCGGCCGATAATGTCGCCACCGGGGCGTGGCAGCGACACTTTGCCGCAGCGGGCGAGGATCGGGCCGGCGAAGAGCAGCGAGGCGCGGATCTCCCCCGCGAGCTTGGGATCGAGCGCGGAGCGCTGCGGCCCACCGCTAATGGTTGCGCTGTGGTCCTTGCGCTCGATCGTGGCCCCGACGTTCTCGGCGATGTCCAACATGACCTCGACATCGCGGATCGCGGGCAGATTCTGCAACGTGACTGGCTCGTCGGTCAGCAATGCGGCGGCGATGAGCGGCAGCGCAGCGTTCTTGTTGCCGGACGGCGTGATCTCGCCGGAGAGACGAGTTCCGCCTTCGACGATGAATTTGGCCATGCCGTCAGAAGAGTAACGGCGAGCGGCCTCGCGGACCTACGCGCTCTCACGAAGCAGCTGGCGCTCCCGCTGAGTGCGAGCGTCGCGTTTAGGCTTGCGGCATGGCGCGATACGAAGCGATCGGCTTCGATCTGCTCACGGCACTGCTCGATAGCTGGTCGTTGTGGAAGCGTGCCGCTGGTGACGACGCACTTGGGATGCGCTGGCACGCGGCCTCGCAATCGCTGCTGCGCGGACGTGAGTACCGGCCGTTCGAAGACATCGTTCGTGATGCCGCGCGGGAGGTCGGCGTCGCCGCCGATAGCGCGGAGCAGCTTTTCGACCGTTGGGGCACGTTCGATCCCTGGCCCGATGTGCCCGAGGTGCTGCCGCTGACCGATGCGTACAGCCGCTTCATCGTCACCAACTGCTCACGCCGGCTCGGGAGCATCGCCGCCGCTCGTGCCGGCGCACGCTTCGACCTGGTCCTGACCGCGGAGGACGCCGGCGCATATAAACCCGATCCGAGGCCATATCTCGCCGCGTTGCAGCGTCTCGAGCTCGCGCCATCGCGGGTGCTGTTCGTCGCGGGATCCGCGCACGACGTCGCCGGCGCGGGACGGATCGGGATGGACGTGTACTGGGCGAACCGCGGCGCGGTGGCGCAGCCCGAAGCGTGGCCGGCGCTCGCGAACGAGCGCGATCTGCGGCGGCTCCCGGATGTCCTCGCGAAGGGGCCTAGGTAACGCGCAGCAATTCGATCCGCGTCGGCGCTCTGTCCCGAAACGTCACCACGACCCCCTCGCAATAGCCGAAGACCGGTCCATCCAGCGCGAGCTCGAGACGCTCTGCCACAGCGAGCGCGCCGAGCTCGATGACCGCGCCGTGCGACACGGCCAGCCCGCGGTCCGCGTCGCGCAGCCGCGATGCCAGCGCAGCCCACAGCGATGCCTGCTCCTCGCCGAGACGCCGGGCGCCGTCCTGCGATCGCGACAAGTTCGCATAGTCGGCGAGGTCGT
>VBHP01000079.1 GCA_005881435.1 Chloroflexota bacterium
AGGAACTGTGGCGTCGGGCTGGACAACGAGAGGAACGGATTGCCCGCGACCCCGGCGCCCGCAGCGAGCACGATCGTCGGTTCCAGGTGGAATACCGTCCCGCGCCACAGGGCGTCCGTCGGCAGCAGCAGCTGCGAGATCGTGCCGACGCGGATGAGTGAGTCGTTGTGCAGCACCTGGCCGATGCTGGCGGCGATGCCGGCGATCCACACCGCGCCGAAGCCCGCGACCGCGACGGCGCCGCCGGCCATCGGCGGCACCAGCGTCGACAACAGGATGGCCAGCGTGACGCCGATGAGGGTCTCGCCCGCCAGGAAGGCGAGCGCGAGCGCCGTCGATGGCGGCACATAGCCGGTCGTCCAGGCCACGACCGCGAGCAGCACTGCGCCGCCGAGGATGGCGAAGGCGATGACGACGATCGCGCTGCCGAGCCACTTGCCGAGCAGCACGGCCTCGCGGCGGACCGGGCGGGCCAGGATCGAGAGCATCACACCCGACTCAACCTCGCCGGAGATCGTCGGCGAGGTCACGAAGACGGCGGTCATGCCGACGATGAAGCTGAACATGAACATCACCATCACCAGGAACTGCGCCACCAGCACCTTCACCTGCGCCTCGAGCGCCGCGCTTTCTCGGGCGATCGACGCCAAACGATCGAAGCCCCAGCCGACCCCGAGCGCGAACAGCAGCGTCAGGACGGTAAGGACGAGCACGACACGGCGACGCAGCGTCTCACGGATCGTCAGCAGCACGATCGTCGTTAGCCCGGTCATTTGCGTTCGCGCTCGCCAACGAGCTCGATGAAGCGCTCTTCGAGCGTGCGATGCTCCGGCTCGACGGCGTAGATCCGCCCGCCGCGACGGACGATCTCGGCCACCAGGTCGGGGACAGCGCCGTCGCGCAGACCGCGGACGTGCAGCCACTCGCCTTCGTCTTGCACGCTGCCGAAGGCGGCGAGCGAGCCTCGCGCGGCCGGGTCGAGGCCGGTCACGCGCAGTCGAACGGCGGGCTCGCCGGCCAGGTCGCTCACGCCGCCGCTGGCGATGACCTCGCCACGATCGACGATCGCGACGCGATCGCACACGCGCTCGACTTCGGTGAGAAGGTGCGAGTTCAGGAACACGGTCGTGCCGCGCTCGCGCAGCTCGCCGATGATGCGGCGGACGTCGAACCGGCCGACCGGGTCGAGCGCCGACGTTGGCTCGTCGAGGACGACGAGCTCCGGCGCCCCGATGAGCGCCACGGCGAGGCCGAGCCGCTGCTGCATGCCTTTGCTGAAACCGGCGACGCGATCGTCGGCGCGCGCCGTAAGGCCGACCGTCTCGAGCGTCCGGGCGATCTCCGCGCGCCACGTCGCGCGCTCGAGGCGCGCCAGCTCGCAATGCAGAACCAGCACCTCGCGCGCGGACAGCCACTGCTGGTAGCGGAAGAGCTCGGGCAGATAGCCGACGCGCAGACGCGCGCGTCGATCACCGATGCGCGCGCCGAGCAGCCATGCCTCGCCGCCGGTCGGCCGCGCCAATCCGAGCAGGAGCTTCACCGCGGTGGTCTTGCCGGCGCCGTTCGGTCCGAGGAAGCCGAAGGCCTGGCCGCGTTCCACGGTCATGGTGAGCGCGCGAAGCGCCACGGTCTTCCCGTAGCGCTTCGCCAGATCCTGTGTGTGTATCGCCGGGGTCGTCACGTCACCGCAGCGAGTTTGCGATATCGAGCACCGTGGTGTCGGTCAGGGGCCCGGCGACAGCACGAACCACGTCGCCCGCGCGCCAGAACACGCCACTGAACACGCCGGTCGAATCGCCGAGCAGCAATCCCGGCTGGCCCTGAACGGTGACGCTTCGCGTGAAGGTGTAGTTCACCGGCACCGGGACCGGCAGCGTCGTCTGCGGATCGGCGATCGCGCGGACTCGTGCGGCGAGCTCGGGCGAAATGCCGGGCTGCGACAGCAGGTAGTCCTGCAATTCCTTGACGGTCACGCCGTTGGACGACACGACCGGCGGGCGAGCCTCGACGATCCCGAGGCCGGACATGTCGCTGCCGCTCGAGCCGACCTTGTACAGCTGGAGCACGACCGGTCCGACGTCGATGTAGAGCTGCGCGCCGTCGATGTGCGAGGGCATCGGTGGCGGCGTCGCGCTCGCGCGCGAAGCGGCGTCGCGTGCCTTCGACCCGTCGAAGGTGAAGGTCATGCGGGCGGGCTGTAGCACGCGGAACTGCACGCTGCCGGGGTCCGCGTTCGCCGGCAGCGCTGCCGGCGTCAACACCGCCAACCCGGACTTCGCGCGCGCGGTCGCCGCGTTCGTGGTGGTGAAGGGATGCGCGGCGTTGGTCCACTCATCTTTGCCCGCGCCGGACCAGGTCATGGTCCCGTATGCGCTGAGGTCCGGGATCGCGTTCAAGTCGCCCGGCGTGATCGGTATAGCGACGAACTGCTTCGGCTCGAAGATCTGGATGAACGAATCGGCGACCCCAGTCGTCGTCAGGGTGAACGCCACCAGGACGATGGCGGCCGCGGCCGCGAGCCATCGCCGGGCTCCGATCACGAACGGCAAACGGAACGAGGAAGGGGTCGCGGGCGCGCGTAGGCGACGCAGGGCCACGGCCGAGTCGGTACGGAGCTCGGGCACCTCCAGCAGCATCGCGACCGCGCCGGCGTCGCGAGCAAAGCTCGCCTGCCGCGCGCGGCACCTGACGCAGGACTCCAGGTGCGCGTTGTCTGTTTCGGAGATCGCGTGTGGTTCGTCGATGACGCGACGGAGTGTTCCGTCGGCGAGATGGGTCACGATTCAAGCTCCTTCCGCAAACGCTCCTCGGCCCGTCGCAAGAGAGTCCCGATCTGTCCGACCCCGACGCCGAGCGCCTCGGCGACTTCGGCGTAGGACAGTCCGCTGTAGCGGAGCACGAGAACGGAGGCGGACCGTTCGGGCAGCCGGCGCAGCGCCTGGCGCACCGCGCGCCGCCGTTCGCCAGCTTCCGCGGCCTCGTGCGGATCGATCGCCGGCTCCGGCGCCGCGCCGCGCTCTTCTCGTATCGCGCGTCGCTTCCGCGCGCGAAGCGCGTTCAAGGCGCGATGCGCGGCCGCCGCGTGCAGCCACGCTGCCGCGTATGACGCCTCGGCCGGATGCGACCGGCTGAACGACACGAAGACCTCCTGCGCCACGTCCTCTGCCTCTGCCGCGTCGGCGAGCACCCGGTTGGCGATGCGCACGACGCGTTCGTACTCCGACGCGAACAGCCGGTCGAACGCGCTCAAGCCGGCCGCCTTCGCGAGTGCACGGGCCGTCCGGGGGACTCTGTCCCCAGGGCTGTCCGTTGCCTCGAGGGCGCGGGCGTTCACTGCTTCTGGAGCACCGCTGATGACCAGATTGTGACGCCGCAGGGGCACCGGGGTTCCCCCTGCGGCGTCAAACTCGTGTCATGCGCCGCCTGGCCACGCTGGCGATCGCAGCCCTGCTGCTCGCGGGCAGCCCGGCCGCGGCCTCGTGCGTGGCGTCGTCGTTCATCGAAAAGTTCGCCATGGCCGAGGTCGTCGCCGCGGGCCGTGTCGACCGCGGCATCCTGCCGTCGCGCACCGTGACCTTCCGGCCGGTAACCGTGTTCAAGGGCGAGCTCGCCACGGAGGTCGCGGTGCGGATCGGGCCGGATGTGGGGAACTCCGGAGCGACGAGCGTGGACTACGACGCGACGTCGGGCGATCACGTCCTGTATCTCCGAGCAGTGAACGGTGTCTATGAGACGAACGACTGCTCCGGCAGCCATGCCGGCGCACCGACGAGCGAGGAGCGTGCGATCTTCGGTGTCGGTGCGCCGCCACATCCGGGCTCGCTCGGCGGCGACAGCGCGACATTCGGTCTGCTGCCATTCATCGCCGCGGCGGCGCTCGCGATCGGTGCGGGCGCGCTCTTCTTACGGGCTAAACTCGTTCGCCGTGCGCAACGGGGAGCGTAGGCGCGTCGTCGTTACCGGCCTCGGCATGGTGACGCCGCTCGGGAACGATGTGGCATCGACCTGGGACGGTCTGGTCTCGGGACGTTCCGGCATCGGTCCGATCACCACCTTCGACACGAGCGCGCTCGAGACAAAGATCGCCGGCGAGGTGCGTGGCTTCGATCCGCTGGCCTACCAGGATCGCAAGGACGCGCGCCGCACCGACCGTTTCGCCCAGTTCGCCATCGCCGTGGCGAAACAGGCGATGGCCGACGCGAGCTTCAGCGCGGACCGTCAGTCGGAGGCGGCCGGGGCCGTGGGCGTGATGTGGAGCTCGGGAGTCGGCGGCATCCAGACCGTGGTGGAGAACGTCCACGTCCTCGCGGACAGAGGCAACGCGCGGATCTCGCCGTTCATGGTGCCGATGATGATCATCGACATGGGCGCCGGCGCGGTCGCGATGCAGTTCGGGCTCAAGGGACCGAACCTGGCCGTCGCCAGCGCTTGCGCCTCGAGCGCGAACGCGATCGGCGAGGCCGGCGACATCATCCGGCGCGGCATGGCCGATGTGATGGTCGCCGGCGGTTCGGAAGCCGGTCTCATCGACATCGCCATCGCCGCCTTCAATCAGGCCCACGCGCTCTCGCGCCGGAACGACGCGCCTCAGAAGGCCTCGCGCCCGTTCGACAAATTGCGAGATGGCTTCGTCTTCTCCGAAGGCGGCGGCGCGTTACTGCTCGAGGAGTTGCAGCACGCGCAGGGCCGTGGCGCGCGCATCTACGCCGAGCTCGTCGGCTACGGTCTGACCGCCGACGCGTACCACATCACCGCGCCGGCCGAACACGGCGAGGGTGCCGTCCGCGCGATGCGGATGGCGCTCGCCGACGCGCGGATATCGCCGCAGGAGGTCGACTACATCAACGCTCACGGCACCTCGACGCCGGCGAACGACGGGATCGAGACCGAGGCGATCAAGACCGTCTTTGGAAAGCACGCCTACGAGCTGTCGGTGTCGTCGACGAAGTCGATGATCGGCCACACCCTCGGCGCGGCGGGGGCCATCGAAGCGGCGGTCTGCGTGCTGACCATGCGCGACGGCTGCCTGCCGCCGACGATCAACCAGGAGGTCCGCGATCCGGCCTGCGATCTCGACTACGTGCCGAATACGGCGCGGAAACGGGACGTCAAGGTCACGCTGTCCAACTCGATGGGCTTCGGCGGCCACAACGCCGTGCTGATCCTGCGGCGGTGGGATGCCTGATCTCGACAAGCGGCAGCAGGACATCCTCGCGCTCACCCGCGAACTGCTGACGCGGCTCGAGCGTGAGGATCTGACCGAGCTCTCGGTCACGCGCGGCGAGATCCGCGTTCGCGTGCGACGGGATGACCGCGGCGTGGCGCGCGTCGTCGCGGCCGATGCGACGGGCGAGCGCGCGCTTCCGGAGCGCCGTGACGAGGGTGCCGACGAGGTCGATGCGGGCGTGATCGAGGTAAAGGCGCCACTGACTGGTGTGTTCTATCGGTCCGGATCGCCACAATCCCCGCCGTACGTGCAGGCCGGGGCGACGGTCACGGTCGGGCAGGTGATCGGGCTGATCGAGGCGATGAAGCTGTTCAACGAGATCCGCTCGACCGCCGCGGGTCGCGTTCGGCGCGTGCTGGTCGAGACCGGGCAGTTCGTCCGCGCCCAATCGCCGCTGCTGGAGGTCGAGCCGCTGTGAACGAGAAGTGTCCGATCTGTGGCGCGCCCCTGCCCGATGGACCGCTGCGCCTCCGCTACGAGGGTCGGGTGTACGCGTTCGACGCCGAGCACTGCAAACGCATCTTCGAGGAGAACCCGGATCGGTTTCTGGATGCCGGCGGAGAGGTCCTAGACAAGCCCCGCTGAAGACGCGGCGGTCAGGCGCTCACGCCAGGACTGCGAGCTCCTCTTCGGCTCGACGGACGAGCACTTCTGGCTCGGCGCCGTCGTCGGGATAGGTCGAGATGCCGAAGGCGAGGCGCACGTTCGCCGGCACCGGCATGGTGCGGATGCGATCGACCACCCGCGTCGCGGTGCCGCTATCGGCGCCGACGAGCACGATGCCAAATTCGTCACCGCCAAGGCGCGCTCGCGCGTCGATCCCACGGGTCTGACGCGACAGCACGCCGGCGAACCAGAGCAGGGCCGCCTCGGCCTCGGCGGCATCGAGCTTCGAGAGGCCGACCACGTCGATGCGCAGGATCGCGAACCGGCCCTGCCCGCCGCGCTTCACCCGCGCGATCTCGCCGGCGATCGCGCGTCCGAACGCCGCACGGCTGGCGAGGCCGGTCAGCTCGTCGGTGCCGCCGGCCTGCAGCAGTCGACGGATCGTCTCGTCAAGACTCGCCGAGAGCTCGCGCGAGCGGCGCTCGATCAGCGCGAACGCGCTGATGCTGGCGGTGGCGGCCACCGCGATCATGCCAAAGACGAGCGACGGCGTCGGCGTGACCGCGGCCGCGAGCATGGCCACAAGCCCGACGACGAGGAACCAGCGCGCCGCATCCGGCGTCGGCATCAACCGACCGCCGTGGTCAGTAGACGCGCGGCATGTGGCGCCGAGTCCTGTATCGCACGCAGCTGTTCGACCGGCACGCCGAGGAACGCGTCGACGACCTGCGGATCGAACTGCGTGCCGCGGCAGCGCTCCACTTCGCGACGGGCTTCGTCGACGGTCAGCGCCGATCGATAGGGACGATCGGAGGTCATCGCATCGAAGGAGTCGGCCACGGTGAAGATGCGCGCCCCCAGCGGGATGCGCTCGCCGGCGATGGCATCCGGATAGCCCGTGCCGTCCCAGCGCTCGTGGTGATGACGCACGATCGCCGCGACGCGCTCGAGGAACGGGATGCCGCCGATGATGCGCGCGCCCAGGTCGGGATGCCGCTTCATCGTCGTCCACTCCGCGTCCGAGAGTGCGGCGGGTTTGCGCAGGATCCGGTCCGGAACGCCCACCTTGCCGATGTCGTGCAGCAGCGCGCCGCGCCGGAGGATCGCGAGCTCGGCGCCCGCGACGCCGAGTCCTCGCGCGGTCAGCTCCATGTACTCGACGACGCGCCGGGCATGTCCCTCGGTCTCGGAGTCGCGAACGTCAAGCGCGTTCGAGAGCGCCTGCAGCGTTCGGTCGTACGTCGTCTCGATCTCGACGACGGCGGCGGATAGCGCCTCGGCCTGGTGCACGATCTGCTTCGATGAACGGACGTAGACGCCACGGAGCAGCAGCCAGAGCAGCGCCGCCGCGAGAGCGATGATCGCCGCGGTCGTGAGTTGGATCGAGCGCAACGCGCTCTGCACCAACGCCATGTCGCGCCAGACCACGGCCGCGCCGATGATCTTGCCGTCGCGTTCGACCGGCACCCAGGTCTCCAGGGCGTCCACGGTCGCGAGCTGCGAGGTCTGATCGACGGTGCCATGTTCGTGCCCTCCGGTGTAGGGCGCGCCACTGGCTGCGGCAGGCTTGGCGTACCGGAGGTCGGCCACGATCGAATTCCGCTCCGAGTGCGCCGCGCCGGCCAGCGCCGCCCGCAGGCCGGCCGAGGATTCGAGCGCAAGCCGCTGACCGATCTGATCCTCGTCGTACGAGAACACGATCGTGCCGTTCGGCAGGAAGAACTGCGTGGCCACGACGTTGTAGACCGAGAAGTGGAAGGAGACGATCGTCTCGAGCAGGCTGCGGTCCGCGTCGGACAGCGGATGGTCGAAGATGTCCTCACTGAAAACGGTGCCGAAGTGGCTGGCCACTGAGCTCTGGGTGAAGCGCGCGGTCTCATCTTCGACGTAGCGCTCGATGAGATAGGCCGTCCCGGCGGCGAGGACCACCGCGGTCGCGATCAGGATCGCACCAAGCGTGATGGAAAAACGCGCGACGGGAGAGAGGTCGGTGGGATCCGGCTTCATCTGCGTCTTTCCTACTTGTTGCGGAACGCTGGCAGGGATGCCCAAGCCGGAGCATCCCCGCACTAGGGGAGGAGAGAGACCGCGACGAGGGCCAGGGAGAGAACGCTCGCGAGGGCGGCGACGCCGATGCCGAGCGTTCGCGCCAGCGGACCATTCGCGTGGTGCCCCATCAGGACCCGGTCGTTTGCCAGACGAAGCACGAAAAACAGCACCACCGGCAGTAGCAGGCCGTTGACGTCCTGCGACAGCACGATGAGCGGGATCAGCGGGAGGTTGGTGAACGCGACGAGCGCCGCCCCGCCGGCGATGAGGAACGTGAACAGGCCCATGAAGATCGGCGCCTCGCGGAAGCGCTTACTGATACCGGACTCCCACCCGAAGGCTTCGGTCACGGCGTACGCCGTCGACAGCGGCATCACCGCGGCGGCCAGCATGCTCGCGCCGAACAGTCCGATCCCGAACAGCAGCGTGGCATTGGGTCCGGCGAGCGGACCCAGCGCTTTCGCCGCGTCCTCCGCGGTGCTGACGACGACGCCGGGGGGGAACAGCACCGCGCCGGCGACGACGATCATGAAGAACGCATTCACGCCGGTCAGCACGGCGCCAGAGATGACGTCGATGCGCGCCAGCCCATATGCGTCGAGATCGATGCCCTTGTCCACGATCGACGCCTGCAGGTAGAACTGCATGTACGGCGTGATCGTCGTGCCTACCAGGGCCAGCGCGGCGACGAGTGCGGCCTGCTCGGTCGGGATGTGGGGGATCACGAAACCGCGCGCGACCGCGCCCCAGTCGGGCTGAACGATGAAGGCGCTGATGGGATACGCGACGTACGCCAGGACCAGGATGAGCAGCGTGCGCTCCACGGTGCGGTAGTCGAAGAACACGACGACGGACCACAGGATCAGCGCGACGATCGGGGCCGAGATGCTGCGCGGCACGTTCAACAGCTGCAGGCTGGCGGCGATGCCGGCGAATTCGGCCACCACGTTGGACCCGTTCGCGATCAGCAGCGCGACCATGGCGACCATCGTCCAGCGCACGCCGAAGCTCTCGCGGATGAGATCGGAAAGGCCCTTACCGGTGACCGCGCCCATCCGCGCGCACATCTCCTGGATCACGATCAACCCGATCGTCGAGAGCAGCAGCAGCCACAGCATGGAGAAGCCGTAGTGCGCGCCGACCGAGGTGTAGGTGGTGACGCCGCCGGCGTCGTTCCCCGCAAATCCGGTGATGAGGCCGGGCCCCATCACCGCGAGGAAGGCGAGGGCTCTACCGCGACTGAGGACCGCCATCGTCGTCATCCACCGAGCGAACGCCGAATCTAATCGGCTTTCCACCCGGCTGGGTCGGTCGACCCGGCTGGGCCGCTAACCGCGGCTAACCGACCACATCCCGCATCGATCGCTTGCGCCACCCGCGGGGCAGCATGAGCTCGACGACATCGTCGACGGTGACGGCGCCGATGAGTCGCCCCTTCTGGTCCACGATGGGAAGGGCAAGGAGGTCGTACTTGGCGATGATCGCCGCGACCTCCTCTTTGTTGGTGTGCGCCTCCGCCTTCAGCACCTGCTTGTTCATGATGTCGGCGAGCCTCTCGTCGGGCGAGGCGACGACGAGGTCGCGCAACGAGACCACGCCGACGAGACGGTCCTGCGTATCGATGACGTAGAGGTAGTAGGCGCTCTCGGGATCGGGCTTGAGCGCGCGCAGCTTGTCGATCGCCTCCGACGCCTTCAGGGACCCCGGAAGCGCGACGTAGTTCGTGGTCATGATGCCGCCGGCGGTGTTCTCGTCGTACGAGAGCAGCTCTTCAACGTCTTCGCTCTCGTCCTTTTGCATCAGGTCGATGAGCTCATCGCGACGCTCGACGGGCAGGTCCTGCAGCACGTCCGCAGCCTCGTCGGGTCCCATCTCTTCGAGGATGTCGGCGGCGCGCTCTTCCGGAAGGTCGGCGAGCACGGACGCCTGCATCTCGGGTTCGACCTCGGCCAGCGCTTCGGCCGCGGTCTCGACGTCGAGCTGTTCGAAGACGGTGCGCCGCTCGTCGGCGGTCATCTCCTCGACGATGTCGGCGATATCGGCCGGATGCAGTAGCGCGAGCTTCTGGTGCGGGATCGTCAAGCGCACGGCGGCGGGACCGGCGGCGATCGGCTCGACCAGGTGCCAGGGGATGATGCCGCGCGGCAGATCCCGCCCCACCGCCGTCGCGACCCTCTCCAACGGTGCCTCGACGCCAAGGCGCCGCAGCAGCCCGCGAACCCCCACGTCGGCCCCCACCAGTCGCAGCGCCCCACCGTTCTCGGAGAACTGAAGATCGTTGACGCGCACGACCTTCGCGCCGTGCGTGTCGACGATCTGCTTGTCCTGGATGTCGCGGGCGACATGGATCCCATCGATCATCCCGTCACTGCGGCCCTCACCGCGTACGCGCAGCTCGGTGTACGACAGGACGTCCGCGGCCGAAACGATGCGCGTGCCATCGCGGCCGGCGACCACAAGAGCCTGGACGAGCGGAAACTGATCGCGAGCGGTGATGACAAGGTCCTTCAGCTTCCCGATCTCACGGCCGCTTTCATCCACGACCCGACGATTCAATAGACCCGAGAGATACAGCACTCACACGTATACTAGGAGTGCACTCCGCTCTTTCCCGAAGGAGGACCATGCCCCCCGTGCCAACTACCGACGAGATCAGATTGCGCGCTCGCGCGCTACAGGATCAATCGATCCAGGCCGCCCTTGAATCGGACTGGAATCGGGCCATCGAATTGAACAAGACCATCGTCGATGCCGCGCCGGACGACGTCGACGCGCGCAGCCGTCTCGGACGCGGGCTCCTGGAGCTCGGCCGCGTCGACGAGGCCAAAGCGGCGTACGAAGAGGTCCTCCGGATCGAACCGAACAACCTCGTGGCGAACCGCTCTCTGCAGCGGATCAAGGCGCTGGGCGAGGTCAACAAACGGCCGGTGCAAACGAAGACCAGGACGGCGATGCGCAACTTCATCGAGGACATGGGCAAGACGGGGATCGTGCGCATGATCAACACCCCGTCGCCCGCGATTCTGGCCCGCTATTCGCCCGGAAGCGACGTCCAGCTGCAGCAGTCGGGCGAGCTGATCGCTGTCCACGGACCCGACAAGGAGCTGCTTGGCTTCCTCGAACCGAAGGTCGGGCGGCGCCTGATGCAATTCATCCGCGGCGGCAATCAGTACGTCGCGGCGCTGGTGTCAACCGATCCGACCAACGCCAAGATCGCGATCCGCGAGACGTTCCAGGACCCCAGCATGGCGGGGAAAGTGCCCTTCCCCGGTAGCCATCGTCCCGCGGAGACCCGCGCCTACATTCGCGGCACCTTCTTCCGCGAGGGCGGCGGCCTCGAGGAAGAGGAGTACGCCGAGGAGGCCGAAGAGGAGGCCGAGGGCGTTCGCCCCGAGGCCACCGAAGAGGAAGAGGCCACCGGCGTGCTCGAGGACGCGGATCGCGTCGACCTCGCCGAGGAGACGGAAGAGGAGGAAGAGACAGAAGAGGAGTGAGGCGCGGCGGAAGGGGGGCAGGAGTCCTCTTTTCGCTTCTCGCTTCGGCGTCGTGTCTCTTCTCGTCCCCGCAGCCGCCGCCCTCGGCGGGACCGATCTCAGCGCAGGCGATCGACATCCTATCGGCGGCCTCGAAGGTCCTGTCGCGGATCTCCGCCTATGACTACGCGCTCGCGGGCTCATTCGCCGGTGAGCGCTCGCGAGTCATCACGCCCGAGCGGTACGTCGACGCCCTCGCGCCTGATCGCGACGCGGTCATTGCCTTGAAGGATCGCGTGGTCACCGCCGCCTTCACCGATCGGCAGATCGCGACGCCCCTCATCGCCGTGGCTGACGCGCTCGTCGCGGTGCAGGCCGACATCGCCGCGGTCGATGCCGCCGATGCCGCATCCTTCGCTCGGGTCCTGGACGACGTCGCGACGACGTGGACGGCCCTCTCCGACGTCGCGAAGCTTGTGCCGGGCGACGAGCTCGCCGCGTCGATCGCACATGGCGCCGCCTGGCGCGTCGCCGTCACGAAATCGCCGGCCTTCGCGGTGCAGACGCAGGGATTCGAGAGCCGTGATGAAGCGGTGCAGATCGCGCTGCGGATCACGAACGTCGAGGCGGTTGCGAACACCCCGCCGTGGACGGTGCGGGTGCTGACGTCGCCCGACCGCGATGTGGCCGTCAAGAAGGTGGCCGAGTTGCGTGCCGAGGGCTTTTTCGTCGCCGTTGTCGACACTGACCGCTACACCTTTGCGCGCTCAGGTCCGGATCCGATCGCCGAGCTCTGGCGCGAAGGCGCCGTCGACATCCCGACCTGGGGCGAAGCGCGCCGCGCCGCGTTCATCGCCAAAGGTGTCGTGGTCGTATCCGCCGACGGCGAAGCGTTCTCCTTCGACGACAACGGAAAGCTGTGGTGGCACGCGAAGGTCGCGTCGGGCCCGACCTTCGCGACGGCGTCGACCGACGGGCGGTACGTCATCATCGGCGGTCTCTTCGTGCAGCTGCTGGGCTCCGAAGGTCAGGTCATTGGATCGCCGTCACGGTTGCCGAGCGCCGCCGCGGGCGCGGTCTGGCTCGCGCGACGTCGCGTGTTCGTGGCCGCGAGCCAGGGTCCAACCGGAAAGCCGCAAGGCGGTGGTGGCGGCGTCGTCGCGCTGGGTCTCAACGGAGCGCCGCTCGACGATCCCTTTCCGCTGGTGACGCCAGCGGCCGGCCCCGCGCTCGCGACCGCCCCCGCTCGTGACGACGTCCTCATTGCCACCACCTCGAACGGCACGACCGACGTTGAGGCCATCCGGCCCGGGCTCGATCAGCGCGTGCGCGCGGTCGTGCGCGTCCCAGGCCAGGTCACGGATCTCGCCGTCGATGCCGATGGCGGCTTCGCCATCGTCGTCACCGCCGAGGGGACGTATCGCTTCGCGCCGGGCGCGGGCAATGCGTCCGACACGCTCGAGCGGATCGCCGCTCCGGCGCGAGACGTCGCCTTTGGCGCGGACGGCGTGCTGTACCTGCTGTTCGACAACCGTCTCGCGGCCTACGACCGCGGGTTGCGGACGCTCTGGACTCTCGGCCTTCGCGACGGACGGCGCGTCGTCGTTGCCCGTCGCGTCATCGTCCAGGACGGCCTGACGCATGTGCTCGCCGTCGACCCCGCTACGGGTTCGGCCGACGAGCTTGCACCGGTCGGCGAATTGAACGACATCGCGGCCTCTGCGGATGGGGCGCGCATCCTACTTCTCGCGGATGGGCAAAGAGCCGTAATCTTCCATCTACCTTGATGCTGCGGGCGGCGCCGAGAAGGGGAGGCGGCGCTCGCGGGACGGTTCGCGCTGGAGCGACGGCTGCTGCCGATCGCGGCACGGCGCAGCGATGCGTTCAGCGATGAACGAGAGCTCGCGCGAGCATCGCGACGCGTTCCTCCCTTTCGACACCGCGCCGCTGCCTCGACCGCTGCACCGGTTCGGGTCGGCGTTCCCTCGTGCGATCGCCGAGGCGTACTGCAATGCGTACACGCCGCGACGCGGCGTCGTGCTCGACCCGTTCGCGCGGCCGGCCTCCGCCGCCGACGCGGCCGAGACGGCCGATCGCCGCGCGGTGGCGCGGCACGTGGGCCTGTTCGGCGAGTGGGCCCGTCGCGTCCTCGCGCACGCGCCGGCTGAGACCGAGCTGCGCGCCGCATTCACGTCGCTGCGCGAGCGGAGCGTCGGTGGCACACCGCTCGAGATCGCGATGCGCGAGCTCTACGGCTCGATCTGCCCGACCTGCCGCGCGCCGGTCGTCGTCGAGGCCTATCTGTGGGAGCGCGACTCACCAGTTCCAGGGCGAAAGGCCTACCGGTGTCCGGTCTGTGGTCGCGGCGCGCGGACGTTGCTGATCGAAGCCGTCGACGACGATGATCTCCGCCGCGCGCAGCGCATCGACGACGGCGCGCCGCTCCGTGCGAGCCTGGCCCGCCGGTTCGGCAGGAGCGAGGAGGCCCGCGCGTTTGGCGAGAGCGTGGTTGGCCTATACACGCCGCGAAACGCCGCCGCAGTCGAGCTCCTGCTGCAGGCCATCGACGAGACCCTGCCGGGCGGACGCGCCCAAGCGTTCCTTCGGCTCGCGCTCCTCGAGCCGCTCGTCGCCGGCAGCCGGCTCAATGCCATTGCCGGCGGGGCCGGGCCGCTGCGCATCGAGAAGGGTCGGGTGCGACGAGGTACCGCCGCGCAGCATCGCGAGATCAACGTCTGGTTCGAATTCGAACGCAGCTATCGCGATCTGTTGCAGCACGCCGCGGCGGCTGCGCCGCGGGACGGCACGATCGGCCGACGGCCGGCGCTGGGGCGCGCCTCCGCGCCGCTGCCGGATCTCGAGCGGCTCGTGCCGGAGGGCGCGGACCTGGTGCTGTTTGAGGCGCCGACAGCGGACCTGCTCGGCGGGTGGCACGAGGTTGCCGCGGCGCTGCTGCTCGGCGAGTCCGAGGCGGCAATTCGCGCCGACGCCAGGGCGACGGTTCGAGAGCGCGTCCTCACGGGCGTGCGGACCGCGCTCCTCGACGCCCGCCGTTCCAGTCGCGCCGGCGCGGCCGCGGTCGCGTACGTGCCTCACGCCGAAGCCGGCACCGTCGCGGCCGTGGCGCTCGCGGGCGTCGCGGCGGGGTATCGCTTGCGCCGCATCCTCTATCAGCGCGACGCGCTCGCGGGTGTCGGACGGGATCGCTCCAGTGCTGCCGCGCTGCTGGAATTCGATCCGGCCGGCGCGTTGTTGAAGGACCAGCCCGTCGGTGACGCCAAGAGCATCGAGGAGGCGATGCGTGCCGGCGTTCGGGCGGCGGTGATCGCCCGCGGTGAGCCTATCGCCGGCGATCGCGCCGCCGTCGCCGCCTTAGAAGGGCTCTCCGAGTCCGGGCTGCTTCCCACGATCGCGCTGACGCGATCACGCGGCGTGTCCGAGCTCGAGCTTTTCCTGGATCACCTCCGATCGGCCCTCGCCGACGCTTCCAAGAGCGGACTCCTGCGCATCCAGCACGCTGGCCAGGAGGCGTACGCGCTGGCACTGCCCGGTCCCGAACAAGCGCCGCTTGACGACCGAGTGGAGTGGAGCGTCTACAGCCTGCTCTCGACGATGCACGACACCGACACGCGTTCGTTGCAGCGGCGTGTGTATGCGCTCTTCCGCGGCAGCGAGACCCCGGACCGCGAGCTGATCCTCCGCTGCCTCGCCTCATACGGCGTCCAGGACGAGTCCGGCCGCTGGAGCCTGCGCGGGGCCGATCAGCTCAGCGCGCGACAGGAGGAGCATGGCGCGCTGGTCGGTGACATCGCGCACCTGGGCCGGCGTCTCGGGTTCAAGATCTGGATCGGCCGGCACTTGCAGCGCCGCCGCGAACTGTCGGAGCTGCTGACCGACGCCGAGCGTCGCGTCTATCTGCCGCTGGTCGCGCGCGGCCCCGCGGACGCCTTGGGCGAGCTCGACTGCGTCTGGTATGGGCGCGGGCGGATGGTCTTCGTGTGGAAGGTCGAGTGGACCGCCCGCCTCCATCCGAACCTCGTGACCCTCGGCGAGGCCATCCCCGACGCCGAGCATCTGTTCCGCTTTCTGGTGGTCCCGGAGGAGCGCCGGGACCTTATCCGGCTGAAGTTCCAGCGCGCGCCGGCCCTGGCTGGGGTGGCGCAGCAGCGCGGATGGCGGCTGGTGAAGTACGCACCCTTGCGGGCATTCGCCTTGCAGGAACAGGTCGATCTGAACGGGCTAGAGCCGCTGATCGGGCTCGAACCCCCGGTGGAACAGGCGGGACACCAGCTGGTGTTCAACTGGTAGGCATTTGCCTAGCGATTAGGTGCGTCCGATATCGTTAACCGAAAGCCCGCAGAGAAAAGGAGTCGACAGCAGATGTCCAAACCAGTACCGGTCAGCGACCAGACCTTCGAGCAGGAGGTTCTGCGCGCCGACAAGCCGGTGCTCGTCGACTTCTGGGCGGCGTGGTGCGGCCCGTGCCGCATGGTCGCGCCTGTCCTCGAGCAGATCGCGAGCGAGCGCCCAGACCAGGTCAAGATCGCCAAACTCGACGTCGACGCGAACCCGATCTCGGCCGGACGTTATGGCGTCCGCGCCATTCCGACGATGATCCTGTTCAAGAACGGCCAGGAGGCCGAGCGGCTCGTCGGATACATGCCAAAGGAGCGTTTGCTCCAGCAGATCGGTCCGCACGTGGACGGCGCTCCGAAGTAACCCGCCCCGGCGTCGTCACTCGTCGTCCGCGAGTGGCAATCGGACCGTGAAGGTCGATCCGACGCCTTCTGCGCTTTCCACGGCGATGCTGCCGCCGTGCAGCTCCACGATCTGTTTCGCGGCCGTGAGGCCGACGCCGCTCCCGGAGATGCCCTCGACGTTCGAACCGCGCCGGTAGCGCTCGAAGATATAGGGCAGGTCGGCTGAGGGCACGCCGCGTCCCTCATCCCGAACCGCGATCACAGCGACTCCGTCGGCGCGGCCGACAGCGACCGAGATCCGCGCTCCGGCCGGGCTGTACTTCACGGCGTTCGCGATGAGGTTCGTCAACACCCGCTGCAGCCGCGAGGCGTCGCCGCTGGCCACCACCGCGCCATCCTCCGCCGCGACCTCGACGATGTGACCGTCCGTCCGCACCGTCCCAGCCGTCTCGAAGGCTAGAGCGACGAGGTCGACCGGTCGACGGGCCAGCTCCAGCGGTTGTCCGATGCGCAGTCCTGAGACTTCGACGAGCTCGTCAAGCAACGTGGTCATGCGCGTCGCGGCGGCATCGATCCGGGTGAGCGATTCGAGAAACGACACTGTCTCCGCCGTCGCGAGCCGTTGCGCGCGGCGGTGAAGGAGCTGCGCCAGTCCCTTGATCGAGGCCAGCGGATTGCGCAGGTCGTGCGACACGGTGCTGAGGAATTCGTCGCGGGTGCGCACCGCCTCGCGGGCTTGTCGGTACAGGCGTGCGTT